>JAAGZR010000275.1 GCA_024206155.1 Aliivibrio sp. | reverse complement strand
CTTACTTGTGTTCTAGAAATATCCAGAAGCTGAGCTGCTTTGGTAAAGCTTTTTTGTTGTGTGAGCGCATTAAACACGATCATTTGTTTGGCTTGCTTTAACATAGGCTTCTCTATTGGTAACTTTAACAGGAAAAGAACGCTTCTATTGTAATAGCGCGATGGAATTGAATAAAGTGAGTTGTGTCTTTGTTTTTAGCTATCTATTGAAGATGCATCGTTTTTTCGTGATAGAGTTTAGAAACAAAGACGGCGGTTAAGGATATTAAAATGCTATTTCCATATAAGAATATTGTAATTTTAACGGGAGCTGGGATCTCTGCAGAATCAGGAATTCAAACGTTTCGTGCCAGTGATGGATTATGGGAAAATCATCGAATTGAAGATGTTGCGACTCCAGAAGGCTTTTTAAAAGATCCTGACCTAGTTCAAAGTTTCTATAATAAACGTCGCGCTCTGTTAAAAAGTGATGAGATTCAGCCTAATGCGGCTCATAAGGCGTTAGCTAAGCTTGAGAATGAACTTGATGGTACGGTAACGATTGTGACTCAAAATATCGATGATTTACACGAACGTGGTGGCAGTTCAAATGTGATCCACATGCATGGCGAGTTAAATAAAATTCGTTGTGAAGAATCAAATCAAGTGATTGTATGCACTGATGATATACATACTGGCGATTTATGCCATTGTTGTCAGATCCCTGCGCAGCTGCGCCCTCATGTGGTTTGGTTCGGTGAGATGCCATTAGAGATGGGAGGAATTCATGATGCATTAAATAAAGCCGATTTGTTTATTTCTATTGGCACATCAGGTTCCGTGTACCCAGCTGCGGGTTTTGTTCATGAAGCAAGATTACACGGAGCTCATACCATTGAAATTAACTTAGAGCCAAGCGCAGTTGATGATGAATTTGAAGAGAAGCGCTATGGAAAGGCTGGCGTGTTAGTTCCTGAGTTAGTCTCAGAGTTGTTAGAGAGTGAGATTAATAAAACTTAGTAATTAAAAAAGCCAATGAATCGTATAATTCACTGGCTTTTTATTCGATTACTTCAAGCTTGATGAAGCTAAGTAGAGTTATATTACATATCTACTTTTAGACGTTGGAAGTATTCGTCGTACAGCGCGCTTGCTTCACCGACTTCATCTTGCCATTCGCCTGATTCCATTACTTCTTGTGGTGGGAAGATATTTGGATCATTCGCAAACTCTTTTGGAAGAAAAGGGTATGCTGATTTAACTGGTGTTGGGTAACCAATCTCTAGTGCGATTTTAGCTGCATTTTCAGGACGTAATAAGAAATCCATCATTTCATACGCTGCGTCTACATTTTTTGCGCCAGCAGGAATAGCCAGGCTATCCATCCAGAAAATTGCACCTTTATCTGGCCACACGATTTGAATGTTAGCACCTTCTTCACGCGCCATATAAGCTGAACCGTTCCAAAGCATACCAACACTTGTTTCGCCGGCTAGATATGGGTTTGCAGGGAAGTCTGAGTTAAATACCAAGATGTTTGGCAGTAATTTTTTCAACTCTTCGTAAGCGGCTTTGATTTCATCAGGATTAGTTGTATTTGCTGAGTAGCCAAGCTTCGTTAATGCAATATGGAAAACTTCGCGTGAGTCATCCATCATCATTAATTGACCTTGCCATTTTTCATCCCAGAAATCATTCCAAGAGTGAAGCTCATTCGGGTTCATCATATCAACATTAACACCGATACCTGTTGCGCCCCAAATGTACGGAATAGAGTAGTTGTTGTTTGGATCAAAAGGTTTATTGAGGTAGTTTGGATCTAAATCTTTAAAATGAGGGAGTTTAGACTTATCAATCTTTTGTAGCATGCCTTCTTTGCGCATTTTAGATACAAAGTAGGTAGAAGGAACAACTAGATCATATCCAGAACCTTGGGTCTTTAATTTAGCATACATGCTTTCGTTAGACTCGTAAGTTGAATAATAAACTTTGATGCCGGTTTCTTTTGTGAAGTCTTCAAGCACTTCATTAGGAATATATTCTGACCAGTTATAAAAATAGAGCTCTTTATCTGCAGCTTGTGCATTACCAGCGATTAAGGCTGCAGCGCACAGTCCTGTAGAGACGAGAGTTATCCACTTTTTCATTTCCTTCTCCTATTAAGATGAAAGGTGTTCCATTAATTAGCTGTACAGTATAACCATTTTCAAGAAGGAGTTCATTGCTTTGTAAAACAATATCTTGGCTTAAATCAATTAATATTGATAAATCAGTTAGTTGAAAGTCTATAGTACAAATACAAAAATGGCAGCGATAAACGCTGCCATTAGTTTAGGTCAGTAAAGGGTTAGGTTACTGTCCGGCTTTCAGTTTTAAGAAGTACTCTTCGTATTTCACTGTCATATCGCCAACAGCTGATTGCCATTCAACACGGTCAAGATCTTCTTGAGAGGGGAACAGTGGATCAATATCTTTAAATTTGTCATTTGATGCTTTAACAGCCGTCAAGTAGCCTGTGTCTTTAGAAATGCGTTCTGCAATTTCTGGACGAAGTAGGAAGTCTATCATTTTATGAGATGCTTCTACGTTTTTAGCTCCAGATGGAATTGCAAAGTTATCAACCCAACCAATACCGCCTTCTTTAGGGAAAATCAGTTTAATTGGTAAACCTTCAGCTTGTGCAGCAGCTGCAGAACCATTCCAAAGCATACCAAGACCAACTTCACCAGCCATGTACGGTGCTGCAGGGTTATCTGAGTTAAATACTAATACGTTTGGCATTAGTTTTTGTAGCTCAGCGTAAGCTTCGTCGATTTCTTTTGGATTTGTTGAGTTACCTGAGTAACCTAATTTGCGTAATGCAATGTGGAATACTTCACGCGTATCATCCATTAACATTAATTGACCTTCAAACTCTGGGTTCCAAAGATCAGCCCAGCTATTGAAGTCATCTGGGTTGTACATTTCTGTGTTTACAGCAAGACCTGTGATCGCTACTACGTGTGGAATAGAGTATTCATTTTTAGGATCAAATGGCTTGTCTAAGTAGTTCGTATCTAATTGGTCAAAGTTTGATAGCTTTGACTTATCAATTGGTTGAAGCATTTTTTCGTCGCGCATTTTTGCAACGAAATAAGTCGAAGGAACAACAAGATCGTAGCCTTTGTTGTGCGCCTTCATTTTTGCGTATAACGTTTCGTTCGACTCATAAGTCGAGTAGATAACCTTAATACCAGTCTCTTTAGTAAATTCTTCTAAAATATCACTGTTGATGTATGGTCCCCAGTTCATGAATACCAATTCATCATTTTCTTTTGCGTTTGCAGCATTGATTGTTAGTGCTAAAGCGCAGGCGGTTCCAGTAAAAAACGCAGCCATTTTGTTCATTGATTGACTCTCCATTAGAGTGATAAAAAAGAAGACATGTCGAACAAAAGGCATGTCTTCCAGATTCATTGTTTATCTAAACAATTGATTTTTAAATTTGAAACTTATTTTATTTTTTCTCTTGCTAGCAGTTGTGATAGAACAACCAAAGCAAGTGAAACAATTAACATAACAGTAGCTAGAGCATTAATCTCAGGTGAAATACCCACTTTAACCATTGAGTAAATCTTCAGCGGTAAAATTTCGTAAGTCGGTCCGGTTACAAATGAACTGATGATCACATCGTCCAGTGATAGAGTAAAACTCAATAACCAGCCAGCTGCTACAGCAGGTTTTGCTAGTGGAAGAATAATTTGCTTTAGAATTACCCATTCACTTGCACCTAAATCTCGTGCTGCTTCTAACATTTTCACATCAAAGCCTTTTAAGCGGCTATAAACTGTGACTACCACGAAGGGTAAACAGAAAGTGATGTGAGCAATTAATAGTGTTAAAAAGCCAAGTTCAAAACCGATTACTAAGAAAATAGCCAGTAATGAAATTGCCATTACGATATCAGGTGACATCATTACTATAAACAATAGTCCATTAACGAATTTTTTGCCTTTAAACTGATAACGGAAAAGGGCAACTGCCGTTAAACTGCCAATAATGGTTGCAGCGGTACCTGAAATTACTGCGATAGTAATTGAGTGCCAAGCTGCTTGCATTAAGCTGTCATTGTTAACTAGAGCTTCATACCATTTTGTAGTGAAGCCGCCCCATTTCATACCGAATTTACTTGCGTTGAATGAGTTTGCAATCAGAACAATGATTGGAAGGTATAAGAAAAGATACACCAAACTCATAAAACTAAATCTAATTGTGCGTCCCATTAGTCTAGATCCGCCTTTTTATTTAATAACTTGCCTGCACGGTAGTAAGCGTAGAGCATTAATGCCATTGCTAAGGTGAGGGCGATACTGGTTGCTGCACCAAATGGCCAATCACGAGCGTTTAATACTTGGCTCTTAATTACGTTACCGATTAGTAGGTTTTTCGCACCGCCTAATAGGTCTGAAATATAGAACATACCAAGTGCTGGAAGTAATACTAATAAACAACCACCAATTATACCTGGCATCGTTAATGGCAATACAATCTTCCATAGTGTTTGAAGTTTGTTTGCACCTAGATCACGAGCTGCTTCTAAGTAAGTACCGTCAAGTTTTTCAATCGCTGAATACAGTGGCAAAATCATGAAAGGTAATAATATATATACCAAACCAATCATTACTGCACTTTCTGTGTACATAATACGTAATGGTTTATCGATGATATCCATCGCGATTAAGCTTTTATTTAAAATGCCTTGAGTACCTAACACTATTTTTAAGCCATAAGTACGGATTAATGAGTTAGTCCAAAAAGGAACAATAATTAAAAACAGCATAAATGGACGCCATCTTTCAGGCATTTTCGCAACGATGTAGGCGAATGGGTAACCCACAACCAAACAAATTAACGTTGCAACAATGGCCATATAGAATGAATGCCAAAGCACTTTTGCGTATAGCGGATCAAAAAGACGCAGATAGTTATCCATCGTAAACGTCATTTCGATTAAATTTGCTTCATCACGAGTTAAGAAGCTCGTACCGATGATCATTACATTTGGAATGAAAACGAACAGCAGTAACCAACTAACAATAATAGTGATGATGATATTTTGGAGATTAAACTTCTTGTTCATCTGCTAACACCACTTCCCAGCTTTCAACCCAAGTAATTGCTATTTTTTGACCTAAAGAGTGATCAACATCTGGATCATCTTCATTAAAGAACTCACTGATCATTACACGCATACCTGAATCTAATTCGAGTACAGAGTCTAAAGTCATGCCTTTATATGTGCGCTCACGAACATATCCAGTAATGCCTTTGTTATCGGACTCTTTGATTTCTTCTAGGCGTAAGTCTTCAGGACGAAGTAATACTTTCACTTTTTCGCCAGGTGCAACGTCAAGGTCACAGTAAACGACAGCGGATGTATCTTCGATCTCTGCTCTAATACGTTTTTCATCAAGGCGCTCTAGCACAGTTGCAGCGAACACGTTGATTTCACCAATGAAGCGAGCAACAAATAAGTTCTTTGGTTCTTCGTAAATTTCACGAGGAGTGCCGTCTTGTTCAATAACACCATCACGCATTACGATAATACGGTCAGACATTGAAAGAGCTTCTTCTTGGTCGTGAGTTACAAAGATAAAAGTAATGCCCAATTGACGTTGTAATTGTTTAAGCTCAATTTGCATTTGTTTACGTAATTTGTAATCAAGTGCAGACAAAGATTCGTCTAAAAGAAGAACTTTAGGCTTATTTACTACTGCGCGTGCAATAGCAATACGTTGTTGTTGGCCACCAGATAACTGGTGTGGTTTACGATTTGCCATTTGTGCTAAACGAACCATTTGCAACGCTTCTGTTACACGAGGTTCAATTTCATTATTTGGCACATTTTGCATGCGTAAACCAAAAGCAACGTTTTCAAATACCGTCATGTGTGGGAATAGGGCGTAGCTTTGGAATACGGTATTCACATGCCTCTGTTCAGCGGGTATTGACGTTACATCTGTCGAATCCAGTAAAATTGTTCCAGCATCAGCGGTTTCAAAACCTGCGATCATGCGTAACACTGTGGTTTTACCACAACCTGATGGACCAAGAATGGTTAAAAATTCACCGTGATTGACATCTAAATCAAAATTAGAGATCACTTCTTTGCCATCAAAACTTTTAGAAATGCCTGTTAATTTAATAACGGCTTCTTTTTCGGATTTTTGTGTAACGTTCAATGTCTTTTTATCTCCGCCTTGGGTAGTGATACCGCGCTTAATATTATTAATGTAAGATGGGATTTCGGGCGCATGATAGACCCCAAGTTACGATATGAAAAGTGTTTTTTATTTGATTGCCCTATTTTTTTTCTAATAAGCTACTTTTTATCCATTGTGTGCTCATTCATTGAGCTTAATTATAGACAATATTCAGCCACTTGATTGGTTTTATTACGAATAAATTTCCTTTTTTTTGAAGATTTGTAAAATTATTTTTTCTGAATACTGCACTAGCTTAATGAAAACCGTATAATCAACTCATGTTTTATAGTGGTAGATAAAAATGAGTGACCAACCAAAAGAAAAAAAGTTTATTCTTGGTGGGAGTATTGAAAAAGCGATGGCAGGGGATTTTGAATTAAGCCCTGTGAGCGTACTTCAAGAAGCTTGGCAAAATACAATTAAACATTTTTTCACGTTTTCTCCAGCAATTTTGTTGCTTACATCTTCGTACATGGCCGTCTTTTTTGTGGCTTTGCAAATACAGTTGGGTGATCCTGCGGTATTATTTCATGCTTTTCTTGGTGAAACTGAACTAACAACTAAGATATCTTATGCAGCTTTTGTTGCAGGATTAAGTGCACAAGTGATTATTTCTCCATTAACGGCAGGCGCGAGTTTGATGGGAATGAGTCATGCGGCTGGTTTTAAATGCCGTACTAATTATATTTTTAAAGGATTAGCTTCTGCTGGAATGGTCGCATTAGTGACGATTTTATCGGAAGTGCTGCAAGGTTTGGTAAATATCTATTTGCCAATGGTTGCACTGTACTTATCAATGGCTTTTGGCTTCGCCGTACTTTTAGTATGTGAGAAAAAGGTACCACCGCTAAAAGCCCTGCTATATTCTTTTAGAGCAACAAATAAAAAATTAACATCAATGCTGCTGATTCATGTTGTGATTATGCTAGCTTTAGTCTTTGGCATTGCATTATATGGTGTTGGTTTAATTGTGGTAATGCCGTTTATTTTCAATGTGAAAGGTATTATTTACCGCAATATGTTTGGTGTTACTTTAAAAGTAATGGTGAAGGATGATAATGGTAGTTCTGATAATCCGAACCAAGATGTTAACAATGATATTTTCAACGCGTGAGTTTATTATGATTAAAAAAACGATTGTTTTGTTCGCTGTTTTATTGATTGCAGCGTGTACACCAAAAGAAAAAGTGCCAGACTTTAAAGCATTCACTGATGTAAAAGAGAAAAAAACGGCGTTTTTCAATTTTATGTATCCAGCAGTAATCGCTGAAAATGCTCGTGTACAGGAGGAGCGTAAATTTATAGAATCATTGATCATGAAGCTGGATAATGATTCTGATATTACCTCTAAAGATTTGGATAAGGCAACTAAGTTAGGCGATCTATATAAAGAAAAACTAACAGATGCAGGCGTGAATGCAGATTGGGTTAACGAGATGTTGGTTAAAGTTGATTACATTCCAGCACCTTTAGTATTAAGCCAAGGAGCAAATGAATCCTCATGGGGTACATCTCGCTTTGCTCGTGAAGCCAATAACTACTTTGGCCAATGGTGCTACACTAAAGGCTGTGGTGTGGTTCCGAGTAAACGTGATGAAGGTGCGATACATGAAGTTGCGAAGTTTGACTCATTACAAGAATCTGTTCATGCTTATTTCATGAACGTTAACCGTAACAATGCCTATGCTGAGCTTAGGATTATTAGAGCGAAATTGCACAGTTCACCTGAACCATTATTGCCAGAAGAGGAAGCAAATGCATTAGCGCATGGGTTAATACGTTATTCTGAACGAGGCGAAGCTTATGTAAAAGAGATCCAAGCGATGATCCGCCATAATAGTCAGTATTGGAGATAAAATGAAAAAATGGATTGGTGCGACAACGTTGTCACTGTTGTGTTTGGCGTTACCAGTTAAAGCTGAGCAGTATCGTTTTACGTATTCGAAACTGTATTACCAGTTAAAAGTGAATCAAAAAGAAGGGCATGATGATGTCCGCATGGCATTGTTCTTCAATGATTCTAAAACAGGTAAAGCGTGTCAAATAACCAAAGCATGGATGGAAAAAGAAGAGCATTATGAGGAATTTACGATTCCAAGTAATCAGGAATTGACTCTTCCTATTGATGACAATTTAAAATCAGCCAATCCATTAGTTTACATTCAAACTGAAGACGGTAGGCAATGCGATATTTCGATGGAAGTTCTTGCAAATCTGCGCTTTGATGGCCCGGTTTCGATTAAAAAGCTGAAAGAACTCGCAATTCAAATGGATGCAATGCTTGCTGATATAGGCGGCATGTTCTCGAGCTACTTTATGCCAAATGTTGAAGGGATTACGTTTGTTTTTAGTGACGCTGTTACTGAGGGTGTCAAACTGTCAAACGGTAAAACTATTTCTTTAAAAAATGGAAGAGCTACAGTTATTCTTGAAAAATATGCTGATAATGTGCGTGTTTTATTGCCTGCTGAGCCCTTAAAAGTAACTCCTTGGTTAGCTAAATAAACCTAAATATATCAGTAATGTAAGTATAATAAAAAAGGCGCTAACTTTAAAAGCTAACGCCTTTTTTGTATATAAATGAAAGATTACTCTACAGTAATAACATCAAGTTTTAGTGATGGGTCAAATTCTGCAACTGCGTCGTCAGCATCAATAGGCTGTATTGGCATTTCTTCTTTATCAAACCCGATATCACCACCATTAATAACACCAGAGTCGCGGTTGATATTTTTGAAATCAAACGTATTAAAATCGGCTAAATGGCTAGGCACTACGTTTTGCATTGCTGTGAACATTGTCTCAATGCGTCCTGGGAATTGTTTATCCCATGTGTTTAGCATTTGCTTAATATTCTGACGTTGCATGTTTGGTTGTGAGCCACATAGGTTACAAGGGATAATCGGATAATTACGCATATCAGCATACTTGATAATGTCTTTTTCACGACAGTAAGCCAGTGGGCGAATAACGACGTGCTCACCATTATCAGAAACCAATTTTGGGGGCATACCTTTTAATTTGCCGCCATAGAACATATTTAAGAACATAGTTTCTAAAATATCATCACGATGATGGCCTAATGCAATCTTAGTTGCACCAAGTTCTTTTGCGGTACGGTAGAGAATACCACGTCGTAAACGTGAACATAATGAACAAGTCGTTTTGCCTTCAGGGATTTTATCTTGAACGATAGAGTAGGTATCTTCTTCTACGATCTTGTATTCAACACCCAGTTCTTCTAAATAATCAGGAAGAATATGAGAAGGGAAGCCAGGTTGCTTCTGATCAAGATTTACAGCAATTAAGTCAAATGAGATAGGCGCATTTTTCTTTAAACTCATCAAGATATCAAGCATAGTAAAACTATCTTTACCGCCAGAAAGACATACCATGATACGATCGCCATCTTCAATCATGTTGTAATCAACAATAGCATTACCTGTATTACGACGGATCTTCTTTTGAAGTTTATTAAAATTATATTGCTGCGCTTTGGTTAATTCGCTCATTTACTTACTCTAAACTAATGATGGAACTGATAAGGCGGATATTATACCCAATCAAATTCAATAAGCGAGTTTCCACAAAGATTATTTTGGTATGCAAAACAAGGGCTACTTAGGTAACCCTTAATTTTTACGTTATTAATATAGGTAATATTAGATATGGTTAGGGTCTAATGGGCTAATGTATCCCTCTGGTTTTAGCGCTAAAATATCACTATTGAGTAAGTCTAATGTATTCTCAGCGGTATTTCCTATAAAGATAGCGGACAAACCGGTTCTTCCTGTTGTACCAAGAATAACAAGTGCAGCATGTAATTCATCTTCTACTTCAGAGATAACTTCTTCTGTATGTCCTTCATATACGTGTGTTTGTTCTTCTGGGATACCGTGTTTTTGTCTTAAGGCTTTCATTTCTGTTAAATGATGACCACGAATTGCGTCTTTGTATTGTATTGCATCAAATTCAGGCAGTTCGGCATGAATTGAAGGAGGGGTTGAAGGATAAGCATTAACTAGGTGTGGTGTAGAGTTAAGCACCTCTGCAAAATATTTAGCTTCATCGACCATTTTATCATTGAGTGCTAAATGTGTTGGATTTTCGGAACCTACGTGAACGGAGGCTAAAATATTACCATTTTCAGGCCATGATCGCTCTTTTACAAGAAGAACCGGAATAGGGGACTTACGCAATAAATGCCAGTCAGTTGGAGTAAAAAAAACGGTTTCTAATTTTGCGTGCTGGCGAGTAGATTTCACTAGTAAATTATAGCTGCCATCAAAGATTTCATTGACGATGGCTTCGTATGGCCGATTGTGCCAAACCATTTTCACTTTGATAGTAACATGCTCTGGAATATCGTAATTACTGATTATCTCATCAAACATTTTTACTTTTTGAGAGACAACACCATTTCTCATGGCTGTACGCTCATCAGCAGATAGCATGGATGTCATTTCATAAGAAAAATCATACGTTGTACAGAATAGCGTTATTTCAGACGATTTTGTGCTGCGCTTTGCTATATCAAGCGCACGCTCTAAAGCGGGTTGTTCATCCTGATCAATTACCCCAACAACAAGTATTTTACGGTAGCGGTTCATACTAACCTCCTTGGTAAAAAACAATTCATAAAATCGTTTTGTTGTATTTACTTTAGCAGTTTGAGGTGGAATATGGAGAAATTAGATACAAAAAAGTGAGGTACATCAGAAGATATACCTCACTTTTTAAATGTTTTTATTTATATAATTTACTTAATTTCTTTTGCAGAGCCAGCAAGTTCAGCTAAAGCATCATGATCATTGATTGTGATGTATTTACCTTTAACGGTTAACATTTCACTTTTTTGGAAACGACCTAATAAGCGGCTGATTGTTTCAACAGTTAACCCAAGGTAATTACCAATATCACCACGAGTCATTGTTAAACGAAACTCTCTTGGTGAGAAACCACGTTGATGGAAGCGAGTCGATAAGTTATATAAGAATGCCGCTAAACGTTCTTCTGCATTTTTCTTAGACAGTAGCAAAATCATCTCTTGATCGCCTTTTATTTCGTTACTCATCAAACGCATGATTTGTTGACGAAGTTTTGGCATTTTACCTGATAGGTCATCAAGGATTTCATAAGGAATCTCACATACCATAGACGTTTCAAGAGCTTGAGCAAAGCTTGGGTGCTCAGCATCAGTGATAGCATCAAAGCCAACAAGGTCACCCGCTAAGTGGAATGCAGTGATCTGCTCGTCACCTTGCTCAGTAATCGTGTAGCTTTTGATTGTGCCTGAACGAATAGCGTATAAAGATTTTAATTCATCGCCAGCTTTAAACAGTTCCTGACCTTTTTGAATAGGTTTTTTACGTTCAATGATTTCATCAAGCTGATCAAGCTCAGACTCATTTAAAGTAAAAGGAATACATAATTGACTGATACTGCAATCTTGGCAGTGAATAGCACATCCGCCTGACTGGATTCGTTTGTTTGCTGAGTTATCTGACATCATCTCATTCAATGCTCTTATAATTGATATATGTCAATTTTAGCATTAACCAGTACCAAAGTGGTAGCATAAATACAAAACTATGCAAAAATTTATAATTATATTAGTTGATGTAACGCAATATAAACAGTATGAATACCATACGATAATAATAATACGGCACTTATGTTTTTGGTTATTGAGTTATTAATGAATGACTGAAGGGCATTAGCACCAACGCCTACTAGAAACATAGCGGGAAGCGTACCAATGCCAAAAGCAAACATGATTAATGAACCGTTAATCGCACCACCAGAAACGGCTGCCCAACTTAATGTTGAGTAAACTAAACCACAAGGAAGCCATCCCCATAAAAATCCAAATGGAATTGCATGAAAAGGGGTCTTTAGGGGTAATAATGGTTTTGTTAGCGGTGATATATATTTCCATAATTGCTTACCTATGACTTCTATATACACCAATCCTTTCCACCAATTTGCGATATACAAAGCGAGTAAGCACATAAGAATACCTGCGAAGATCCTTAAAAAAACTAGCGCACTATAAGTTTCTGATGTAGAAGCAATAGACACGAACACACCGCCAATAATAAAACCGAAAACTGAATAAGATAAAATTCGGCCAACATTATAGAGTAAGATAAACAGCCAGCGAGGGGCCTTTGAATTACTGGTGTTCATTGAAATCACAGCAGAAATACCACCGCACATACCTATGCAATGGCCAGCGCCCATCATGCCAACAAGAAAGGCTCCCAATAAGTCAATGTTCATTTATCTTCTTTATTTACGGGAGGTTGTTCATCAAATAATATTTCGGTACCTTGGCGATCGAGATCTTCAAATTGGTCGTTTTTAACGGCCCAAATAAAAATTGCTACGGCAACGCACACTAACATAATCGCAATTGGGATTAACAAATATAAGCTAGCCATTTTCTTTTAATAACCTAAGAGAATTAGAGACAACAATAATAGAACTTCCCGACATTCCTACAACAGCAATGTAAGGTGCAACTAAACCCATGACAGCCAGTGGTAATATGATGGCATTATAACCTAAAGCCCACGCTAAGTTTTCACGGATAATT
>JAAGZR010000274.1 GCA_024206155.1 Aliivibrio sp. | reverse complement strand
GTTTGAGCTGCCGCCATAACATCCTTCCCTTCAATTACCGCAGGGATCGCTTGTAATTGGATAGGTGAAGGAGTGCTGTAACCTTGTGCTTCTACAGCTTTTAAAATAGGGGCAGATAAGCCCAAAGAGGTAAAACCCATACTAATATGTTCTCTATATTGTTCATTAAGCGCAAAACTGCGAGCGCTGTAGCATACAGTAACTTCTAGATTACTCAATCCTAAAGCGCAGTTTAAAACGAAAAAGCCGAGCTACTAAGGCTCGGCTTTGATTCATTCTGTAAAATTAGGACTCTATTAGTCTTCTAATTCTGCATTGTGATAAACCTGTTGTACGTCATCACAATCATCTAGTAGATCTAAGAATTTTTGGAATTTCTCAGCATCTTCGCCTGTAACAGCCATTGGATTTTGAGCAACAAAAGTGATCTCTTCTACATCTACAACTAGATCTGGGAACTCAGCAGCCAGTGCTGTTTTCACTTTAAAGAACTCAGTGTGTGGTGCGAATACTGTGATCACGCCATCTTCAAGTTCGATATCAGAAACATCAGCATCTTGCATCATAAGCGCTTCAAGTACTGCTTCTTCGTCGTCACCTTTAAACTGGAATACAGCTTGATGATCGAACATGTGAGCACTTGTGCCTGGACTGCCAATTTTAGCGCCAGTTTTAACGAAACATTGGCGAACATCTTGGAAAGTACGGTTACCATTATCAGTTAAACAGTCAACGATTACGCTTGCGCCGCCCGGTGCAAAGCCTTCGTAACGTGCGTGTTGGTAATCTTCACCACCGCCGCCATTTGCTTTGTCGATTGCTTTATCAATGATGTGTGTAGGCACCTGATCTTTTTTCGCTTTTGAAATAAGATGCTTTAGAGACAAGTTCATGTCTGGATCAGGACCACCATTCTTAGCACACATGTAAATTTCTTTACCGTATTTAGAATAAACTTTGATTTTTGCGCCTTGTGTTTTAGCCATTGAAGACTTGCGCACTTCAAAACTTCTTCCCATCGGAATTCTCTCTTTGTTGTTTGTGGACTTTAAAATTATCGGCAGATTCTACCAAATTACTTAGGGAATAGGCTAGTAAAGATCAAGGAACCTTACGCTACGCCCATTTTTGACTTGTATTTTTCAATAGATTGCTGAAAAAAGAGACGTTCCGCCTCATCTTCTATCTTCTCAGCCTCTACGACCCAAAGTTCGGGGCCTGCTTTTGCATTTTTCACCTTCCACACAAAGAATGCCGCTTGTTTATCAAGTTCAATTTTATTTTTTTCTTTTGGAGGTAATAGGGACAGGTTTTGCATAACAAGCTCATTTAATTAATCACAACGAAAGTCTACTTTGTCACTGAGTTATTTTCTAGCACTGTTTAACAATAGCGAGCAAAGTTTAGGGTGCAGAAACAAAAATGCGCCAAACTGCTGTCTTTAGCAATGGCGCATTAGTAAAACACTTGAAGGTATGAAGGTAGAAATCAAAAATTAATGAATAAGACCCAGGTCTTTCGCTTCTTCTAAGGTGAGACCACTTTCTCTGATCTCACGCATCGCTTCAATACGGCGACGCGCTGCTGCTTTTTTCTGACACTCCGTAATGTTTGTTATCACTTCATCGTTTATTTCGTACTTGCCTTTCATGTCGGTGATTTCACCGTGATCAATAGAATTAATAGACATAATAACCTCCTAAATCCATACCCTTCAGACTTATGTTTAGCAAAGCCAATTCAGCTTGTTAAATCTATTTATTCCAGAGTGTGAGCTAAGTTAGATTTGTGATTTATTTTCTCAAAAATACTATCTTTAATAGTATCAATTAACTACATTTAAACGTTCAGCTTCAGAGAAAAATCCTGCATAACATCACTTTTTTATCTCTCTATTATTTTCGCTCTACGCTTTTTTGTTCGTGCTATCGATTAATGTGCGCTATGCTAACCTTTAATTATATTGATATAAATAATGATAACTATGACCATCAACAAAATCGACATTACGGTTCATACTGACTCGCCATCATCAGAGTCTCTGTTAACGAGTGCTTCATTAACAAAAAATTCAGGCATAACCTGTGATACCTGCCGAGCTTGTTGCTGTCGATTAGAAGTCATGCTTATTACCGATACTGGCGTACCTGAAGAATTTATCGATACTGATGACTGGGGAAGCGAAGTGATGCTGCGATTGGATGATGGCTGGTGTGCCGCGGTAGATCGCGACACATTAATGTGCACTATTTATGAGAATCGTCCGTGGATCTGCCGTGAATTTGAAATGGCCTCTTACGAATGTGAAGTAGAGCGCAAAGAAAACGGCATCGACAAATAGAACATTAAGACGACAGGGTCTCCAAGTAAGTCAGATACAAACGCGCATCAAACTCAAGCTGATGGTAATCTGGCTCCATGTGGCAGCACAACGCATAAAACGCCTTGTTGTGCTCCTTTTCTTTGATGTGCGCCAACTCATGCACCACGAGCATACGCAACAGGGGCTCTGGCGCCTTCCGAAACACACTCGAAATCCTAATCTCATTTTTAGCTTTTAATTTATTGCCATGAATGCGTGACACAAATGTATGCAAACCCAATGCGTTATTCACAATGTGTATTTTAGGATCATACACTACCTTACTAAGAGGAGATGATTTCTTAATGTACTTGTTCTTTAATGCTTGAGTATAATCAAACAACGCCTTTTCAGACGTAATATCATGCATAGTCGGGTATTTATTCTTTACCCATTCCGCTAATTTACCATTAGCAATCATAGGCTCAACTTGTGCCAAAATATGCTCAGGGTAGCCTTTTAAATAACGCAGTGTTGTCATTATTTTTACTCATTGATTTAAATCCGCGACTCCCTCTATTGTACATGAGTTTCTTTCTCGCTACCCTTGCAACTCACCTTTTATTTATACCTTCAATTTATAGGGTTAGTATGTCCTCACTCATCTCTTTTTCTGCTTCATTCAAACGTATTTCTCAAGCTATTGGCGAAGTCATCGAGTTTCAATCTCGTATCTGGGTGATCAATATCCATGAAGGTACGCTTAACGACGAATCGTTCATTATTAATGAAGATAGCTTCAAAGAACCAATGCAGTGGATGGTAAAACGACAGTACAGTACTGAAATGATTGAAAAAGTCGATGCGATGAAACGATCCCAAATAGTGGTACTAATGCTTAATAATGTAGAGCATCGATTAATAAGAGTAAAATAAAAAAGGCCTACTCACTACTGAATAGGCCTGATTATTATCTTAGTTATACCGATAATGATAGTGAGATAATTACTTCACTTTATCCCATGCCATTGACCAATCAGAGCCAACGCCAGGTGCAAAACTTGTCGCTGTTTCAGTCCATTGAACACAGTAGCCAGAATAAGGGAATGGCTTACATTGATAAATAGCACCATCTTCAGCCATTACTTTTGTGCCTGCTGTGTAGTTTTTTATGTTCTCTGGGAACACGAAATCATAATCACCTGCTGGTGGTGTTTGCTCTTCCATCAAATGGAAATCAGATGTGGTTTGCTCAATTAACTCACCCTCTGTATTTTTGATACGAGAAACCAGCATATGATGACCTTTTTCTGATTTAGATAATGTCATTAATACTGGCTTAACATCTCCATCTTTTAGATCAACAACCGCGTTCGATAACGCTTCTTTTGCATGGTTATAAACCGTTAGCTCTACATTCATATCGCCCACAGCGTATAAGCTAAGATCTAACTCTGTCGCTGTATCACCAATGGTATACATAGACGCTAGGCCTTGAATATCTAACTCATAGCTTGGCTCTGGTGTTTCGATTTGGTAGCCAATCTCAACACTCTTTAAACCGCTACCTGCTTTTAAATACACAGGATTTGAACCAAAGGCTGGGACAAACTCACCTTTCTCATTTAGCTGGCCCGCAGCAATGTTTGATTGCTCTTGGTTAATCTTTGTTGCTAATGCATGTGTCCAGTTATTTGCTTGGCCTTGAGTTGCATTTTCAATCGTCACACTCGTCGACAAACGGCTGTTTTCGCCAGAAGCATCGAATACGCGAGTAAACACACGGTCACCCACATTAAGATCACGCGTAGGATTAATTTGACCACCTTGAGTCCAAGTTGGGTCAACCACACCACCGTCACCTTCAAATTTCACATCAATAACGTTATAGAATGCCGCAGCCGTATCACCCACATCCCAAACAGCCAAAATCACTTGGTAGCCTTCACGCTCTGGAACCACACACTCATGAGAGAATGTTTGTGGGTATAGCGGCGGTTTTTCCATGTTGTATTCAAGTTCACAGAACGGCGTCAAATCAAAAGAGTCACGCGTTAATACTGCGTTTTGATTCCAGTTCTGTTTTGTCATGTAGTACTTCCACGTTCTTGTTACGTGGTTAGCCGTAAACGTCCATTCAAACGTTTGTGCGCCAGCAGTCATTGGACGCTTAACCCAACGATCAGACGTTTGTTCGTTTAACTCAGAGAACTGAACTAAACCTGCACCTGCGATTTGGCCATCTGCTGGGCCATGCTCAGGAAAACCTTCAGGGCCTTCAACACTCTGAGGCTCCCACTGCACAGAGCCACAGTTGGTATTTTTTTCTTGAGTATCAGAAGTTGGGAATTTACATAAAGCAGCACGAGAGCCAGCGATGCCACCGTTTGTTTCAGAAACATAACCGTGGGCAGACACACCAACACTAGTAGCCATTAGCGATAATGCTAATATTGTTTTTGTTGAGCAGTTATTCATCATTTTTCCTTTAGAATTATAATTTTATTAGCACACAGACTGAAAGCTTACGTCCTATTTTCTCGAATGGTTTATCGATACAATTGTGCGCGCAGGAATGTAGTTGAAAATAAACATCTAAACGAGAAACATAACGCTTTACTGGAAGTCAAATCACGAAATAAAAATCGGGTACAAACTTGCTTACAATTGGTTCATACCTTTATTCATAACTGCATTTTATTTGCTTTATAAAACTAACCAGATTGCAAAAAAAACATTAAAACACACAGTTAAATAAACGAAAACAGATAAAAATTAACATAAAAACAACAACTTTGCGCTAAATTCTGTTTAAAAGGTGAGCCCTCACATAATTATGAAATCGTCCAAATGATCAAAACGACACTCTTGATAACCTTTTATTTATCAAGGTTAATATTCTGTAACAATAGTGCTTAGAAAAATCAATAACTATAAAGTTAAGTCTGAAATTCATCGTTAGAATGGAGCTCATCATGCACAAAAATGAAATAGACAAAAACGAACATATTCCATTACCCACCAACACCAAGGAATGGTTCTTAAGTAAAAACAGTTTTATTATTCTCGCCGATATTGTTCTTTTTGCTCTTCTATATAAATTTTTACCCTTTGAGCAAAACGTCGTTCTCGGTTTAAGTATCTTAACCTTTGTTGCTATTTTATGGTTAACCGAAGCCTTACACGTTAGCGTTACCGCCTTATTGGTTCCCATTTTAGCCGTGGGCTTTGAGATTTTTGATACCACCAAAGCACTGAGTAATTTTGCAAACCCAATCATCTTCTTATTTTTGGGAGGGTTTGCCTTAGCCGCCGCTTTGCACAGACAAGAGCTTGATAAAGTCATTGCAGATAAAGTATTAATCTTAGCCAATGGCAAAATGAGCACCGCTGTCTATATGCTATTTGGTGTTACCGCAGGTTTATCCATGTGGATCAGTA
This sequence comes from Aliivibrio sp., assembly GCA_024206155.1. Taxonomy (GTDB): domain Bacteria; phylum Pseudomonadota; class Gammaproteobacteria; order Enterobacterales; family Vibrionaceae; genus Aliivibrio. Next base: position 805 of record JAAGZR010000274.1, on the reverse strand, counting down.
ACACCGCCACTACAGCAATGATGTTGCCATTAGTTTTGGGTGTATTAAGTAAAGTAAACTCAAAAACAGGCCACAATACCTATGTCTTTGTGCTACTTGGTATCGCTTATTGTGCCAGTATTGGCGGGATCTCAACCATTGTTGGTAGCCCACCAAACGCCATTGCAGCAGCAGAAGTGGGGTTAAGTTTTACAGAGTGGATGTCGTTTGGTGTACCAATTACTCTCATTCTTTTACCTGTCACTGTTGGCCTATTATATGTAATGCTAAAACCCGACCTTAATGAAATGTTTGAGTTAAACCATGAGCCAGTCACTTGGGATAAAGGCAAAGTCGTTACCTTAATGATCTTTGGTCTCACCGTTACGCTATGGATTTTCAGTAAACCAATCAATGCCATGCTAGGTGGTTTTTCTAAATTTGATACCTTAGTGGCGCTAATGGCCATTGTACTGCTTGGTTTTGCTCGCGTAGTACAGTGGAAAGACGTTGAAAAAACCACCGATTGGGGCGTACTGCTGCTGTTTGGTGGTGGTATCTGTCTAAGCAACATCCTAAAAGCAACAGGCACAAGTAGCTTCTTAGCATACAGCCTGAGTGATATTTTATCGCAAGCAGGAATTATATTTACCATTTTAACGGTTGCCGCGTTCGTTGTATTTTTAACCGAATTTGCCAGTAATACCGCCAGTGCGGCGCTGCTTATTCCAGTATTTGCCAGTGTCGCCGAGGCATTAGGGATCTCCCCTGTGGTGCTTTCAGCTATGATTGCCATCTCAGCCTCTTGTGCCTTTATGTTGCCAGT
>JAAGZR010000273.1 GCA_024206155.1 Aliivibrio sp. | reverse complement strand
GTATCAGTTGTAAAGTGATGGAAGCCCAAATCTTTCCAAAAGAAGACATCGCAGCACTCATGAGCAAGTTCCATTTGGTTAAAGCAGATGTCACCGCAAATACTAACGAAAATAAGAAATTACTGGATAAATTTGCTTTATTCGGGCCTCCCTCGATCCTATTTTTTAACCCACGAGGCGATCATTTAGAAGGTATAAAGATTGTGGGTGAAATTAGCAAATCGGGTTACAAGGAACGTTTGCTCTTGGCTTTAGAAAGCTAAAGAGCCACGACTACGGTTCGTTCATACATCCTCTCCAAATAAGTTATCGAGCGCTTCAAAAGGTATAGATAAGAAGTAATAAAATTAACTAGGCTCCATTCGCTTGGGGCCACTTATTTGCTTGATCTGCACCTGTCCCTTCGCACTGACACATTTACCTAGCTCTCACTCGAGCCAACTTTCTCAAAATTATCAGCGTCACGTCAGCTTCGTTCGTTAGCATTAAATAGTGTCTTGAGCATTTCGTTTTGGAACGCTCTTAAACATTCATTTAGGAGAGACTTGAGGTGGATTTAAAAACCATTCTAACCTTCGCTTTATTCGACTCTTCATCACTAGCTTTTACGCATTATCAATACAAGCCAGAGTTAGATTGTGGCTCCAGTAGAAGGAGCTAATGGAAATAGATATGAAGACGAAAAAACTTAACCCTACACTCATGGCACTGACCTCAAGTGCTTTAACGCTTCTGACTTCACAACCTGTTATCGCAGATGCACCACCAGATCAGGCTGTGGTGGGCGTTCGCTATGGAAAATATATTGAAGATGACATTGGCGCTGATAAGACCTTGAACGCTAGAAGTAGCGAACGCTACGATATTGATGTCGCTCAGTTCCACTTGCTTACACCGGTAGGGGATAACTGGTCTTTAGAAGTCGACGCTCAGTGGGAAAACATGAGTGGTGCCTCGCCATGGTATACAAGTTATAACAACGCTGGTGACGCTAAGGTTATTATGAGTGGTGCCAGTATTAAGGACACTCGTAAAGAAGTTGGTGTTACTACTCGCTATTTTTTTGATCGCGGTAATGTCGGGATAAACTATACCAATTCAAGTGAAAATGATTATAAGTCAAATGCATTTAGCCTTGATGGTTCGTTCAACAGTGCTGATGGTATGCAAACTTATAGTGCAGCCATTAGTATGTCTAATGATGACATAATACCAACAATCGGCCGTGTGCAAACGAATACAGTGAAAGCTGAAAAGGATATTCGCTCAGCTTGGTTTGGGGTGAGTCAAATCATTAATCAAAACTCGCTAGTGCGATTTGGGTTAGGTTATACCTATCGTGAAGGATTTCTAACCGACCCGTATAAGGCGAGGGATAAACGCCCTGATAAACGAACTGAATGGGCTTTCAGCACTGGCTATAGACACTTTTTTGATAAACAGGATGCAGCTCTGCATTTGGATTATCGCTACTTCCAAGATGATTGGGATGTAGTGTCCCACACTATTGATGCTGCATGGGTACAGAATATCGGCGATTCATTGCAGTTAAAGCCGTTTGTTCGCTATTATACTCAAGACGAGGCAAAGTTTTTCTCTAGCGTGGTGAATAACACCAATCAGAATTATTACAGTGATGACTATCGACTGTCTGCCTACGGAGCATTTTCTGGTGGATTAAAAGCGACTTATGATATCGGAAACTGGACTTTGGTTGCTTCCGGTGAGCGCTATCAAAGTGATGGTCGCTTTGGGATGTTTGACTATACTAAAGCACCAGGTTCGGTTGATTTCTGGCGCTACAACTTAGGCTTTGATTACCGTTTTTAGTAATTCAACATGACTATTCTTAGTATAGAACATAACTTCAATGCCATGGGCGGCCCCTGTCGTCTGAGATTGGAGGTGACAGACGAGAGAATTGGTCGCGAGGCGATTGCCTGCGCCGAAGCGGAGGTGCAGCGACTTGAACAGAAATACAGTCGTTACACCAATGATTCACTGACATCTCGCATAAACCAGGCAGCAGGAAGTGGACAGGCTGTTACCATAGATAACGAAACAGCTTGCCTGTTGCAGTATGCT
>JAAGZR010000272.1 GCA_024206155.1 Aliivibrio sp. | reverse complement strand
TGGGAGCAATTCAAAGACAAGGTAATGACTTAGCGGATAATTTAGTCAAGCAATATCAAAGCTTTGGTGGGTTACGCTAAAATAGACAGATAAGACAGTAACGTAAATGACAGCCACTAATACAAACAAGCAACCTGTGTTTGTTGATCGTCCGTTACTGGCGCGGACCCGCTTAACAAATCAAGTTGTTGGTAACAATACTGATCTAAATGTACAAGGTGGACAGAGTCCTGGCTTACTTGTTGACATGGATGCAACATTAAGCTCCGACAACAACAGTGGCGGTGTCATTGACTCTATTACCATTTTGCGTGATGACACTTCAAATGCTGTTCACGTTGATTATATTGTTAATGCAGCATCATCTGGTACATTTATTGGCCTAACAAAAGGACAAGTTGTTTACGTTGAGACTACTGGTGTACTGACGACACCAGCTGAAAGTGGACAAGGATATTACACCTATACAGGTGACACTGCTCTTAATGTCATTAATACTGAAATTCATTTTTCTGGTGTTGCTGCTCCCACAGCCTCAGGCTTTACTTTCACTTCGTTAAGTGCAACGACTCTTCCCGCTGTTACATTCGTTGTCTACCACACTCGCGGTACAACAGTACCAATCCCTGGTGATGGTGACTATGTTCCTGTCTTTAGTAAAACTGTTCCTACTAATTCTGGTTTTGTTGATTGTTCAGATGTAATGCCTGAGCTAGCAACTCCTGTTCCACAGCAAGGAAATACAGCAGGCTTAGGACCTAAGACACCACTTAAAAATCGTGGCATTTACTTGCAACGTGGAGACAGGCTGTATGTTGGTGTTCTTCAACGAGGTGTATATAACACAGCTTCAGGTTACATTCCAGGCGCACATATTGTGGCGCAAGGCGGTTATTATTGATTCATGGCAAGAAAGAATAAAAACTCTTTTGGAGGAGGCAATTCATTTGGCCGCTTCCAAGGTTCAGTTTTTAGTGGCAGTACACCAGAAGTTAAAACTTATAAAGTAGAACCTGTCGAAGGAGTCTTCGGTGGTTCAGTACCCAACTCGTTATACACTGTTGAACGAGAAGCAACATGGTCTCGTTGGCGCAGAGGCTGGGAGTTGGGTGCAGCCAACCTTACAAATACAGCTTATGAATATCCTTTTGAATATATAATTCCAACTACCTCTGGTGCCGTCGACCAAATTGGTGCTAGAGAACCATTGATGTCAGGAGTATTCCGTGGTTTCCCAACTAAGAATAAAGAACTAGGAATTCATTGGGCAGGAAAAATTGAGCCTGGTAATTTACGCTTTGATCGTTTAGAAGATACTTCAGGAACAGTTTTAGCAATTTCAGGAGAAGTACATAAAAATACTTTGTATTTAGGTGTACCGCAAGACAATGAAAATTATTGGTACATTCAACTTAGCGGTACGTTTAATACTGTCAATCCTGTTCCACCACCTTTATACGTAACTTTTTCAGGAACATCACAAACTTTAAAACCTATTGTTGGTGACATAATCGAAGACAAAATTCTTACCGTTTCGGGACAAGCTATTGATCTTGATAGTAGAGACCCAACAACAAACCGTCGTTTTGGTTTTGTTCAAGCTGTTCTAGCAGGTGTAGACCAATACCAAGGCATTTTAAAATTAGAAAAATTAGGTTCTGTACAAGGAACCATTGATGGAATCCTGGCTACACCATCAAGAATCCCACCACATTCAGGACGTTTCTTTCAAACAGGAGCAAGATTTTGTTGTTCTTGTCAAGATTTTACACGTAGAGACTACGCTTATCTGTCTAGTTTAGGTGTTAGAAGAAAACCTTTGTTCCCTAGGGCTAATGTTTCCAGCATAAAACCAGGACGTATTGAAGAGGTTTTTGAACTAGGACAACTGTCGAATGCAATGATGACAGAAGTTAATGAAAAAATTGTACAGAATAGATCTTTAACAATCATTGCACCTAGCGGATACCAACTTGTAGGCGTAGGAACAAGTGGAGAAACAAAAGACGTAAGAGATCCAAAAGCTCTTTATCGAGATTCACCAGGCCAATACAATGATTTCGGTAAAGTATATCAACGTGGTTTCGGTGATAATCCATCACCAACGCAAGTAGCCGAAGGCATGCCAAAGTATGGAGACTATAAGCAGAGCGGCTTAGATATTACAGAAATCTCTGATGACTGGACATATGTTTTAGATCAATATCGTTATTGCAAACATATTTACGCAATGAAGTATATTGCTGGTGAATTTCCTATTGAACCGTCTGATTTCCCTATTGATGCAGGTTTAATGTCGGAATGGGAAAGTACATTGGTTGACAGAACAGCAGCAGAACAAACTAAATCATTACGTGAATTTGTTAATTACGGTGTTAGTCATATGGATATTCCTCCGTTTAATTGTCAATCTCCTATCATGATACCGATGCTGCAAAAGCTTTTTAATTTCCCATCAGAGTTTATTGAGCTGCAGCAGTTTGTTATGCGAGATAAAAATGGAATAGCTTACATTCCAGCCTCTGGACAAAAGCCGAACGCAGATGGTCAATCATAAGTAAATCTTAATAATATAGAATACTTACATCAAGTTACCTGAAGGTTTCTTGAGATGACAATTTTGACACCACTACCCGTTCCTCCAATGGGTATAGTAAGCAGACTATCCCCGTAAACCATGACACTACGTAATGTGCCCAGGGATCAAGACATTTTAGATGAATTCTTTTCTTTAACAGCTAAGCCAGGACTATGTAAAACTGCCTGGTTATTTGGCATGGTTGCAGTGTATGGCAAAACTCCAGAAGAGCTAAAACACTTTAGCTGGAATGATGACCATACAATCAACATTAGATGTAAGAAAAGACCAATCCGCCCACTCCATCCCCAGTGGGTCTTTTTGTTTCAGCTCAAAGAAAAACAGCCCTCCAATATGAAGAGCTGTTGGGAATCGGTTTCCAAAGCCCTATCAGACGCACAAGACACAGGTCTTGTTTCACATCTAGATGATGTCCTCCTGGCCCATAAGGTCCGTAAGGTTTATTACACACCAACTAAGCAGCATCGTTCAATCGGTTCGCGAAAGAAACGAATTCAACAGTTGTGTGCTGTGTAGTTTTTTGTTGATCAGCCAGCAGCTTCTTCACCTTAGGCACATGCCATCGATAGCTATCCCTTGACCTAGTCTCAGGGAATGCGGCATAATGCGTACCAAGTTTGCACGTACCGTCATCCCGCATCTGGAACAACTCTTTTCGGTCAATACCAAGCTCTTCTAAAGCCTGCTTGACGGGAAGCCAGGTTTTCTGTGCCATTGATTTGTAGAAACTACATACTCAAGGTAAGCTTGCAAAACAAAACGTCAAGGTAGTTTACTTTAATTTAAGGGCGATATACTTTTGTGAAGTTTGGTAGACGTAAAATAAGATAACGGCTAATACAACATGTTCAGAACGGAGCACGAACCTCTCGCCCTCCTTGTTGAACTAACGCCACGACTAGCCAAAAAACGATTTAGAGAAGAAATATATAAAGATTGGGATTATAAATGTGCATACTGTGGAGCTGATGCTACGTCCTTGGATCACATCGTACCAAAATATAAATCAGGTTGTAGCAATAGGCATAATTTAGTTCCTGCTTGTCGTCGTTGTAACTCAAACAAAGCTAGTCAACCAATGGAAACATGGTATCGAGAACAAGATTTTTTTACTCAAATAAGATTAGATGCAGTGCTTAATTGGGTCAAGTCAAATACTTTAGAATTAGTGGATAATTATCTTAGCAATAAAGCAGCAGCATAATGTCCACAATTTATACGCAGTATGTAGAACGGGAACCTGATTTAAGTCCTTGGGTTGGATCATTTAACAATAATGCTGCTGATCAAGAAGCTCAACAAAGAGGCTGGGATCGTTATTACAGAGGAGGCGGAGGTTTAGATATAGGCCATAAAGCTTTTATTGATAATGTTTGGTCACAGCTTCCAAAGAATGAGGGTGATGAAGCAAACCCAACTAAATTTAGTAAGCAATGGTATATGAACAAAGTAAGCGCCCCTGGTTCAACTTGGATTGCTAATAGCGTTCCTGATCAAACAAGTGATGCTAAAGGTAATGCTATAAAAGCAGCAAGGCGCATGTTGGCTAGAGATTATCACCGGGGACAGTATGCTTTTGCTCCGGGCAATCCAGCCTATAACTTAATGCCAAAAACGCTTAACGGGGTTCCAGATATTAATGGTGTTCCTACACCAGGGAAAGACCGTGGTTTTGCAACTTTTTCTATAAAAAAAGTAACGAGTGGTGCAACAGGAAAAGAATTAGTTAAAACTATTACTTTAAACGCAAATGAAAATGATTTTTATAATAATAATGTAAAGGATGATGTTTATAACAGTGTAGGTTATTTTCATTGGGAAAACGACGGTAAAAACGAAGCAAGAGCATTACCTGGAAATCCTTTTATTTATGATCCCAAAAGCAAAACACTAAGCATTAATACAGCCACTGTTGGCAAAGGTTTAATAAACAACCCAGATGGCTCACCAGGGGCTTATTCAAATATTTTAACGGGTTTTCAAAACGCTAGTAAAGGTGATTACAAAGGACTAGTAGAAAACGCTCTAGCAGTTGGGCAATTTGCTGGAACAAAAGATTATTTAAGTGATTTTATTGACTATAACGCAAGTGGTAATTTAACCGGAGGCTTAGGTGCCCTAAACACTTATTACAAAGAAAATAAAGTCCCTAAAAGAGCTAAAGACGCTTACGAACAACCCCCCATGGGGACGTTTGATACTCAGTACTATGCGGGAACAACCCATGGTCTAGCTGCTTTAGAAAAATGGAATAATTCTCAAAGTTCTGTAGCTGGGTTTCTTCCTGATTTAGATGTTGTTGGTATTTACACACCAGAATCAATTGGTTTATATTTGCATAATGTTTACTCAGAAATAAAAGAATCAGGCATTGCAGATAAAGACAATAGGGGCAATGAAGCAGAAGAAACAGTAGCATCAGATAATTATTTTGAAAACTGGAATAAATTATCAGATGCAGAACAACAAGCTTTTCGTGATGACCTTTTAGGTTTAAC
>JAAGZR010000271.1 GCA_024206155.1 Aliivibrio sp. | reverse complement strand
CAATGATTAATTCACGCTGGCCACGACCAATTGGAATCATAGAGTCAATAGACTTAATACCAGTTTGTACTGGTTGGTCTACTGATTTACGGTCGATAACACCTGGTGCAACAACTTCTACAGGAGAGAAGCCATCATTTTCAATTGGGCCTTTGCCATCAATTGGTTCACCTAGAGTGTTAACTACGCGGCCTAATAAACCACGACCTACTGGTACTTCTAAAATACGACCAGTACCTTTAACTTTTTGGCCTTCCGCTAAATCAGCGTAAGGACCCATTACTACCGCACCTACCGAATCACGGTCAAGGTTTAACGCGATAGCAAAACGGCTACCAGGAAGTTCGATCATTTCACCTTGCATTACATCGGCAAGGCCATGGATACGAATGATACCATCTGTTACAGAAACGATAGTACCTTCATTGCGAGCTTCGCTGACAACGTCAAACTGTTCAATACGATTCTTGATCAGTTCAGCGATTTCAGTGGAATTCAGTTGCATGCTCTGTTCCCTTATCTAAGATTGTAATGTTGTTGCTAAGCGGTTCAATTTACCTTTTACAGAACCGTCAATTACCATGTCACCAGCTTTAATAACTAAACCAGAAACAATACTCACATCAACAAAACAATTAAGCTTTACTTTACGTGCCAAGCGCTTTTCAAGCGCGGCGCTTAATGTTGTTTTTTGCTCTGCAGTTACTTCAACAGCAGAGGTTACATCCACAGAAATTTCTTGTTCAAAATCAGCTTTTAATTCGATGAATTGCTCAAGAACTTGTGGTAGCACCAACAAACGTTCGTTTTTCGCCATCACTTTCAAGAAGTTTTGGCCTTGACTGTCTACTTGTTCGCCACACACATTTAAAAATAATGTTTGTGCTTGCTCAACAGAAGCCCCACCAGAGATATAACCAATAATGGTATTATCTTGTGCAACCTCTGCAGCAAAAGTTAACTGGCTTAACCAGCTATCTATTGCTTTTGCTTCAACAGCAAAGTCGAACGCTGCTTTAGCGTAAGGACGAGCGACAGTTGTCAATTCAGACATAGCTCTTTCCTCTTAAAGTTCAGCGACGAGTTTATCTAAAATGTCGCTATGTGCAGCGGCAT
>JAAGZR010000270.1 GCA_024206155.1 Aliivibrio sp. | reverse complement strand
CAGCATCACGTCCATATGCGACAAATATACGAAATGTGATCGGTCATATTGCGCTTGGTAACTTAGAATATCGTCATCCTTATATGGAAGAACGTGAAGCTAAGCGTGTTGGCTATATTGTCGTCTCAACCGACCGTGGTTTGTGTGGTGGCTTAAATATTAACTTATTTAAGAAAGTACTTGCCGATGCTGCTGAAAAGCAAGCATCAGGTGCCGAAGTTGAATTTGGTGTAATTGGCGCAAAAGCCACATCATTTTTCAACAATATGGGCGCTAAAGTGACCTCACAAATATCAGGCTTAGGTGATAGCCCTTCACTTACTGACTTAGTTGGTAGTGTTAAGGTTATGCTTAAAGCTTATGATGACGGTGAAATTGATAAGCTATACGTTGTGTATAACAAGTTTGTTAATACTATGACGCAAGAAGCGACAATCGATCAGTTGTTACCTCTGCCTAAATCAGATGACGAAGAAATTAGTCATCGTTGGGACTATATTTACGAACCTGACGCTAACGCTTTGTTAGATCAATTATTAGTTCGTTACATTGAATCTCAAGTATATCAAGGTGTTGTTGAAAACTTAGCCTGTGAGCAAGCCTCACGTATGGTTGCGATGAAAGCCGCAACAGATAATGCGGGTGAGTTAATCAACGACTTACAATTGGTATACAACAAAGCGCGTCAAGCAGCAATTACTCAAGAGTTGGGTGAAATTGTTGCCGGTGCAGCTGCGGTAGGGTAAGCAGTTAATTTTAAATAATTTAACTGATAAGAATTTTCGTAATTTAACAAAAGTTAGCTAGGCAATGTTTAGCTAGCTTAAATTAAGAGGAATAAACATGAGTACAGGTAAAGTCGTCCAAATCATTGGCGCAGTTGTGGATGTAGAATTTCCACAAGATGCCGTACCTCAGGTAT
>JAAGZR010000269.1 GCA_024206155.1 Aliivibrio sp. | reverse complement strand
TTTTCAAACGATTGGAAATCTGGAAGTTGGCTATTTAGTCCAAAGGTGAAACTGAATGAACCATCACGAGGAAGTGTATTTTTAACCCATACATCGTCATCAAATTTATAAGTGATAGTGTGATAAACACCTTCAGATGTGAATTCATGTTCAATCGTCCAGCTCGGATATGAGAGCGCTGAAGATACGAAATTAACATCGTTGATAGCATTGGGTAGTAGAAACTCAATCGTAGATTCTTTCATATCAATGTCTTGATTTGAAGTATTTTGAATTTCAACGCTATAAGTGCTCCACCACTGACTTTCATTTGCTGAAGTCTCAATATTTACAGTTTCAGCAATAGCTGCAGCAACAGGGCTTAAACTAAACCCAGCGACAAGAAGCAATGTTGATCCTAATATTTTTTTCATGGAATATCCTTTGTTATTAATTTTGTTTAGGTTATTAGCCGTGCATTAAACAGTAGGTAAGTTACAGTTAATGAATATGCTATTGTGTAGGGCATTTGAATGTCTAATAAGTGGCTGATTTTGAAGAATAAAGAAAAAAAGTAAAGTAGAAAGATCCCAACAAAAGACAGTTATGTGAGTTTTATTCAAGAAACGTATTCGTAATTGATTAGGTTTGGTACGTCGAAGCTAACGACACATTGGGTAGTCTTAAAATTCGGCGGGATAGTTACATAAACATTTAAGGCTTCAAGATGATTTTTCTAATACTTACTTGGTCTTTCTTATATCGTCTAGCTCTTTTTGGACGTAGTTTAGATTATCGTCGACTTCATTTGGGGATAAGTATGATTATTTTTATAGTTATTGGAGTTTGTTTGTTAGTAACAAACATTACAAAAAAATAAGGGGGCTTAATGCGACATAGTTAGCTCCTGCAAGGCGTTAGCTGCGGGTTGCGTTGTCGTTACACTTTCAGCGAGTACCCATATTCCACATTTTTACATGCTGATAAGTCCTTTGACTTATTGATTATCAAATCATCTCACGACTACTTTCTAATTCAAGAAACGTAACGCTCCTAATCACAGTAGCTAATTTTTGCATTGGGTATTTTTTACCATAACGACCAAATGTCATGCTTTGATGTGTATGACCAACAATTTGTGCTACTAGTGATTCTTCAACACCTTTTTGTTTCAACTCATCAATAAATGTATGTCTAAAGCCATAAGCAGTAGGGCGAGCATTGGCAGACATACCTATTGCCGTCTGTAAGCGTCCAAACTGCTGGCAGTAACGTTTTGACCAATCTTGCCACTTCCCATCAGGCTTATAGTTAAAGAGCTGAATACAGCGTGTAGCTTTGCGGTTAGCTACATAATCTAAAAATCCTTTTCTATTAAAAGAGGGTGAATAGGTACGTAACGCAAACTACTTGCAGTTTTAATGTGTTGATCTTTACCATCCTCAGAAATCAAAAAGCAGTCAATACCCTCTTTATTACAAATATCAGCGACACGTAATTGACACGTCTCGCTCGGGCGTAAACCTTGGTAGAGCATAATGGTGGTAATCCACTTAAATTCGTCAGGTTTGGATTGAAATGCAGCTGAGCGATACAATTTAACTAAATCTTTTATAGACCAACGTTCACGCTCTTCATCTTGACTTTTTTTCTTTGCTTGTTCTTGGACCGTGATGTCTTGAAATGGATTATCCGTCACGTATTTCATTTGTTTACACCATTTGAAGAATTGTCGACACGAAGCCAAATAGTCCTTGTTTGTTTTGTAACTACGGCCTTCTTGATACAAGCGGTCGCGAAAGCGAATCGCATCAGCACTAGTCACTTGAGATACACAGCGTAATGTCAAATTAGAGAGGAAGTGCTCAGTTCGTTGTTTTAGCTGCTCGATGGTGAGTGGGCGTACTTTAGCGTGTTGTTTTGAAATAATAAATTTAGCGAATGCTTTTTTGACGGTAATGATGGTTTTTGTCTTTGT
>JAAGZR010000268.1 GCA_024206155.1 Aliivibrio sp. | reverse complement strand
TCTGACTGTTCAAGAACTTCATACTCTGTCTCCTTATAGCCTTGCATAAGGGTTACTCTGTTCTTAAGATTACGCGTTACGCCAATCTTTTTACCTGGTATGTGGTATAAATAATACATTTATCCTATGTGTTTTTTAATTTTTGAATTAGCAAATAATATATATAAATTAAATGCTGCTGATGGTATTCCAGCTAACAAGAATAATAAAGCATTATTATTAACACCTATTTTAGGATCTAATAAATTTACTAATATACTTATTAAAAGAGTTGCTATCAATATTTTAGTTGTGTATTTAGGCCAAAAAGCGTTTATTCTTTTCCAAGTCGTTGCCAAGGAAAACCATAAATAAGGTACGCATAAAACCAAAGATAATAGCACCACCGCAAGAGTTAATGCTGTTGAACCTTTAGCTCCAAAAAACACTCCTAACCCAAGTAATATCATTATAGGGATAAAAAATATTAATCCTCCAACTAAACCCCTCTTAAAATAATCAGTTCCATTAATTGTTTCTTTAAATGTAAAGTATTTACTGTATTTGTTTTTTAATTTATTTTTCATATTTTATTGTTATATAAGTGCATATTATGAGCGTGATGGTAATACCAACCCACTTTTCTATTTAATCTCTTAGCAATCATTTGTTGCAACATTGAGAATTGATACTGATCATTGCAGAAACCGTACCAGATGTCATTAGAACGCATATAGACAGACATACAAAGCTTATTGTTTATAATTGTAAATTGAACTGCATATGTACACGGAGTATCTTTTGAATAAGTATTATGTTCTTTGCAATCATATATACTTATTGCAGCGTGCCGTGTGTTAGGGTTGTCTTTTAATTTAGCAACAACATAATCTAATTGATCTTTTCGTTGCCACTGCCAACCATAATTAGAATTAACATAACCGTAACTATCAGCCATACGTTTCCATATAGGTGGTATTTTACCATATAGCTCACCTAGTTTAGCAATGTTAGAATCTCCAGATAAATACCATTGCCATTCAGCCTCAGCATATTCTAAGCTCCAGTTACGTTGTTTATTTGTAATATGATTGTCTTGTGGGTTTTGTATGTAAAAACCACAGTTAAACAAAGCTTTAGTATTATCAAAATCTACGCCATGTAAAATGACTTGATCCAACAATGCTTCATAAGCTTCATTTGCGTTTTTTGTGCTGTTTATCATAATAATATTTATAGTATTTAAATATTGTCTCCCATAGTTCTCTTGTATCAAAAACTTGAGGTGATCTATTTATTTTTTTATTTATTTCTATGTCTATATGCCATGATATAAAATTTTCTTTGCAAAATGGAGATATATAAATTCCATTATTTATACACCATTGATATGCTTTGAACTCATCAGGACTATATTGATATCCTACTGATTTCTTTTTTACTCCCATGGCATTGGGTCATTGTTTGATATAGGTTCGTGTGGTATAAAACAACCAGACTTTGGTTCCCATTTAAAGTGTGCTTCAGCTCCGTTTTCACCTAAGTTTTGAAACTTAACTTTTAATACTTTAGCCTTAACTGTTTTAGCTTCATAATCTCTATGAACTAATATACCATGATAACTAGCATCATACCATTCACCACCACCTTTTATATTATACATCGTGGGCTCTTCAATCTTGCCATCTTGCGTCTTATACATCTTAGTAGGGTGAGCTACTATAAACACTAGTACATCATACTTTTTAGCAAAGACTTCAATCTTAGTTAAGTACTCCATTGTATAGCGATTAACATCTTCTGTCTTACAATCAATGTCTCTAATCTTATTAAATGGATCTATAACCAAACATTTAATACCTTTACGCTTAACAAGCTCTGCGCCTTTTCTAAGCACAGACTCTAATGTATAACGCTCCATATCAATATGAAAATAATTAGTGTTACAATGATCTGCTATTTGGTTCCATTTATCGCTGTGTATATCAGCGGATGTTGGCATACCTTCCCAAGTCTTACGCATTAACTTATGTGCGTGTAAATATGTAGGCGCATTTTCTGGTGATGCAAAAGCTGTTTTCCAGCCATAGTTACGGTTGTAACCTACAACCATCTGGTCAACAAAATCAGACTTACCACTACTAGGTATACCAGTAACAGTAATAAACTGACCGGTGTACGTGCTAAATATATCATCAAAGTTTTCCAAACCAACTTGATATCCTTTCTTAAAACCGTTGCGAACAAAGTCTGTAACTTCGTCTTCGATGTCTTTAAAGGTTGTGACGTTCTCAAGCGGTACTGGTCGTGATTGAGAAATACGCTCTGCCAGTTTTTGTTTTCCATATTTTAAAAGGTATTCATTAGCGTCTTTACAATCATCAAACGATGCTAGATAACAAACTTCAGCTCCAAGTCTACGGACTAATTCTGATTGTAATGCTTGCCCTGCTTCATCTGAGTCAACAGCTAATATTACTTTTTGTTTATCTTCAAAATAATCAATACAATTATCAAGATAATCTAAGTTGTTAGAATTTAATGTAGCACCGTTAGGCACTGATATACTGTTAGGCATACCAGCCTCATGTAACGCTAGCACATCCATTTCACCTTCAGTTATAATACAATACTCATAACCTACAATACTATTTATATTATAAAATACTTTTTCAGCACCTTTATATAATTTAAAGTTCTTTCTTCCGTCGCGATACTTAACATTAATAAGTTGATCGCCCATGAAATAATTAAACTTTATAGTATTCTCGGACTTACCGGTTTGTGGCATATACTCAAGACCCTCGCTGACTTCTAAGTCTTGAAGGGTCTGAGTTCCTATACCTCTTGCTTTAAACCATTCAATTACTTTGTCACTTAAAAACTCAGGATGTTCTTTAGAATTAGGTGGACCCTGTGGTCTTACATATTCTTTTTCACTAGCTCCTTTACGTTGATAAGTATGTAACTGAAATGATGTATTGCAATTGTGACAAGTGCCGAGACCACGTTCCCAATCATAAGACGCGCATTTTGCCTTTTGATTCTTGGGTTTTCTATCGTGAGAACAAAGAGGACATACACCCTGCTTTTTTCCCTCTTCAAGCCTATATTGATTGAACTCGTCAATCAAGAATCCATTGATCTCTGTTGTCTGCATTTAATTTAATTTAAAATGGTAAATCATCTGCCGGTGCTGCAGCCGGCGCTGCTTGTGGTTGATCTTGCCTTGGAGCAGCAGCAACATTGTCACCGTTAGTCCATACGACTTGAACATTACCTAAGTACGTTTTAGCTACTTTAGCTTCGCGTTCTTCTTTTGTCTGTGCAATCACTACAGGTCCTTGATTACCGAATTGATCCGGCTCATCATTTAACGTTATAGTAATTGGCAAGTACTTACCTTTTTTACCATCGATAACTTTTGATTTATCTATGTTAGTAAGGTTTATACTACATTTAATTATACTAGCCATATTATACGTAATTATTTATTTGATTAAACATTCTTTGCATTTGATCTTTAGTAGCATTTGTATTTCTACGCATGTTATCTACTGCTTTAACATGGTTTTGTCCTGTGTAAAAGTTATTTACACTAGTTTCAATTCCTGTTACTGTACAAATTTTTGTTTGGTTTTTTCTGGTTCTTGCCATAATTAAAGGGTTTTGTTAATAAAATATTGTGCAGGATCAAAGCCTTCAGACTTATAAAATAACTCATAAGCCTGCACCGCTCTTTCGACCTTGTCCTTGCCACGTTCGTAAAATTCTGGTGAGCAGTCAAATATACCTATTTGATGTGTAGTTTTATCTATAACAATAAAAATCATTTCATAACCAAATAGTTTACTATAAATATAAGCTTGACTATCGTAGTTGTACTTGGATGCTGAATATCTAAACTTATTAAGATCCGCTGTCGTCTTCAAATCAATGATCAGCTTTTCATTATGGTTTATTATATCTGCTTTACCTTTCCATAACTGACCTTCAAGCTCTGTTATACCAGGTGTTTCGTATTCTGTATTTGTATCACGTATCAAGCCTTTACATATATCGTTAGCTAACATTTTTTCTGTCATCAACTCTATTGTATCAACCTCGTGTTGCAATAAGCATAGTTCACCACCTGATATCTCTTTGTATGCTTTAGTATTTCTAGTTGATGCTTCTATTATCTTAAACTTATTGAGCTTTTCTGGCTCTAATATAGCTGTATGAAAATATCCGCCAACTAGAAAAGCAGGTCGCGGTGCTTGCTGCTTTCCTAAAGCCAAAGGGTTTGTAAGCAAGGTACTAATGTCTGAATTACTTAAATATTTCTTACCGAAAGATCCGTAGTAATTTTCGTCATCTCGTAACTTTTCAATTGCTTTTTCTTTATTCATATTATAGTGTGTTTAACGCGCCTTCTACTTCTTGAGAAAGAGCATACTTGGCTTTTATAGCCGATACTTTACCACCTGCTGCTACGTATTGAACCGCTTTGTCGTAAGCTGGATCTTTTTTAGAGGTTAAAGTTGGTTTGTTTGTTTTTGGCACAAATTTCTTTTTGCCATGATCATTTGTTGCGTCACTGTCAGCTGTGTCATCAATTAGAAATAAATTACCTAATGCATATTTTTTAGCATATGAAGA
This sequence comes from Aliivibrio sp., assembly GCA_024206155.1. Taxonomy (GTDB): domain Bacteria; phylum Pseudomonadota; class Gammaproteobacteria; order Enterobacterales; family Vibrionaceae; genus Aliivibrio. Next base: position 5,250 of record JAAGZR010000268.1, on the reverse strand, counting down.
TGCTGAACCAAATTGCTGAGGTGTATTCATACCTTTTTGATTTAAGTCTACACCAACTATAGCTGTAGCTTCCATAAAATCTTTACCATCTGTTATAGTAGCTGTTGATGTCATAATAGGTAGACCTACTATATCATCAAGCTTTTCATTGATTGTGACTGATACTCCTAACTCTAATAGAAAGGGTTTTGTTGCTTCGAGAATGTCTTCGGCTGATCTGAAGTTATACTTGCCGAAGGAGTTAAATCTACTTTTCTTCGATTTAAACTTTGTTTGGATTGTCGCTAATTTTTCGTTTATAGTCATTCGTTTGTGTTTAAATTGCTTATTATTATAATTACATGTTTAATTGTTTGTTTACATTTTTCACTTCGCTTAACTTACACTATATCAAGCACTTGCGAGTGATCTACGTTGTCTATTAGTTTTTGTACAGCTTGCTTTTTTAGCTCTGAAACACGCACATAAGCACTTACACCGTTTATTTTTAAATGGTCAGCTATTTCTTTTGCAGAATGCTTATTACAGTCTAAACCGTAGCTTAATCTTAACGCTTCGTATTCATTATGGTTTAAATGTTTTTTCATTAAACCTTTTAAATAAACATTAAGTATTTGTATGTTGTAGGGTTCTGATTTATCTGCTATTTGATATATCATATTCTCTTCGTCATCGTTTGTAACTTGAGCGTCAATACTTAAGAATACAGAGTTGAAAAACAATTCAACCATCTTTTTATCTTTAGGGTTTTTACGTATTTCATTTAGCTTATGTTCTGGTATACGCATATCGCCACGAGCCATATCAATTCTACGTCTAATGTTACCTTTAATTCTTTTACTAAAAAACGATTTTAATGTTTTCTCTATGTCTTCTGATTCATTTAGCATTTCCCAGTCAAGCTTGTCTACAGCTTTAACTAAACCTTCATTACCTATTTGCAACAAGTCGTTAATACTTAAAACACCTGAAGCTTGCTGTGTAGTTGAAAACTTACGCGCTAGGTTTTCTACAAGAGGCATGAACTTAACAATGAGTTGATCTCTACTGTATTCGTCCCACATTAAACCTTCCATGTTTGCTATAGAAGTCTTTACGTCGTTTTTGTATCTTATGTAGTTTTGTATATTATATTTTTTCATATTCTTCTAGCTTTTCAAATGCCTGTGACATTAGTTTGTTATCAGCGTAGTATATATTACCTATACTTGCCATCCATTCGTTAAAATCTTTAATCATATTTCTTCATTTAATATTGCTTTTTCTTTTCTCAAGCAATCATTTAGATTGCGTTGTATAGTTCTAGTAGAGCAATTTAATAAACTAGCTATTTTACTCCATGTTATTGTTTTACCTGTGTCATTTAGATCAAGCATGCATTGATAAATTGATTCGCCGTCTACACGACTAGATCTGCCAACAAGCTTGCCGACAATACTCATCTTTTCGTTAGAAGTTAAACCGCTATAGTCTTTAAATATTATCTTACGCTTTTTATTTACAGGTGGTTCACCGCCGTTCTCAAAGACATCGTCTATCATATCTTGTAGTTTTTTATCGCTAATAAAAAATGTTACAAAGCCGTTTTCTTTGTCTGCTATAAACTCATAAACGTTTGAAGGCAGTAAACCGCTGTCTTGATTAAGAAAATATAAAACATAAAAGTGCCACTTTAAAGATCTGTACGTTGTTATCTTTGCTTTGCTACGAAACAAGTGATAACATTCGTATGTACCATCTTCATAGTAACTATACAATGAGGTTTCGATCGTAGGTTTATCACTAATAGGATCTCTCCTGTAGTTTACTCTACGATCATTCAACCATTTTATATTTCTGTCATGTGACATTAGCTGCTTACTTTAATACCTTTACGGGCTTTTGTCACCCTTGGTTTTGTAAAATTTTTAATTTTAGTTTTAATTCCGAAGGAATCATTTGATTCCATATGTTTGTATAATTTTCTTCTTGTCATCTGGTCTAAATATTAATTGTTCGTCTTTTGTGGCTATTGTATATTTTTCCTGCTCATAATAATTCCAGTAAGCTGTAATGCTACAACCTGGAACCTTATAATGTTCTGGCATACATTGAGGAGGTTCATTGAACTCTCCACCTAATGGTATACCTACGGGACAGTTTTTTAAAGCATCAAAGCATTTAGTTATACTTAAATGTTTTTTCTTATAACGTTTAGTATATTCATTACCTAAAGCCAACATATGATGAAACAACCAATAGTATTGTCTACTATTTTGTCTACACCATATAGTTGATGGATGATTGTAGTGTGCTTTTGCGTAAGGTATATAACTATTGTCATACTCGTGTTTGTCTGCATAATGATGATGCGCAGTGCAAAGCATTTGGGCTGATTCTAAGATCATTTTAACCACGTGCTTATTATATTGTATCTGTGCAGCTTTTACAGGGTCTGAATCTAAATAAAATATATTCATTAGTATCTTTTTTTACTTATTCTATTATAATGTGCATCTAATAATAAGTGTACTACTTCTTCGCTTATCATATTGTCATTGTATAGTTGATATATTAACTTACTCATAGTTACGTAAACATTTAAACATAGGGTGTCTGTAGTTGCCTGATTTAGTACGTTCGAAGTACGTGAAAGTAGCAACTTCACCTATATAGTCGTGAATATTATCTTGAATTTTAGCTAGATCTTTGTAAGTAAAGCCTTTACCTGGAGGACAACCGAACTCTACACCTTCTTCGTCTTGCATTAAGAACTTACCTAGTGTGCCTTTACGTTTGCCTTTACCTGCTTCGTAACCTACAATAACAGCTTCTGCGTCATGAAAGTCTTTAAACTTTTGCAGGTTGTAAGATCTCTTGCATTGATACGGAGCATTTAGACGTAATATAGAGCCTTCGTAGCCTTTTTCTAAGAAGCTTTTATGCTTCATGTTGGCGTGACCATTAGATGTAACTTGCCAAGTTGGAACATATTTTACACAATAAGAATAAAAGTCACTTATACTTAAGTTAGACATTCTACGTGCATATGGCTCATTACCGTGTGCGTAGTCATAACAATGAAATTGTACTAGTTTTTTAGCTTTAGAACGCATATAACTAGTTGGTTTTTGAGTTCTAACTAGAGATATAATCTGTTCGAAGTCATCACGTAGATCATGGTTGTACAATTCACCGTCAAGTATCATGTCAGGGTGCATGTCGAACCAAGGTTTTAGGTCTTTTAGTATGTGCCTTATGTTAAGCCATGGTTTTCCTGTACGTGAATAAGCTATTACTTTTCCTGTTTCGTCGAGTTGTATCAAGCACCTTACACCGTCTAGCTTTGGTTGCATAAACACTTTCTCGGACCAGTCGACATCTTTAGTGCCTACTTTGTATGCGAGCATTGGTTTTATCATTTATTTATAGTTTTTAAGTTTATTTTCAATTTTCTTTATTTTTTCTTGCAATTCCTTGCATTTTTCATAATTTTCTTTTTGAAGATTATAGTCTAAAGCAGTCATTGCTTGAGCTAGTTCAGTGAGCAAGTCTTCTTCAGCTAAATAAGTATTTGCTGTTGATGGAGCTACAAAAGTATCTGTATGATACATTAGCTCTGTTATAACTAACTCAGCAACGCGCTGCGATATTAATTCTATTTCTTTTTCTGTCATATTAAGTATTTAATGGATTTGTGTCTGCTAAGTTTATCCACGGAGAACCGCTATAGTCTAATGTTTCATCATAATATTTTTCTATAATTTTATGTATGGGTAATACAAAAACATTTTTACTATTATATTGGTCATAGCAACTAATCCACACGTCAGACTTGCCAGTCCACAATATATAAGTATACTGGTGGTCTATACTTTCAACGCTTGGATACAAGTACTGAGAATTATAGTGAAAATCTTTTACCATATGTGCTGCTACTCTTGATGGGTCGCCAAATTTAGTAAAACCTTTAAACTCCTGCATGTATTGTACCCATTTAGCAAGCATATAACCTTGCCACTCAGGATAACCGTCATGATGTATATACATGTTTACATAGCTATTGTCAGCTATTTCAGATGGATTAATTGCAAAGCCATCAACGTACTTAGATGAAATATCTCTAGGCACTACCATTGTTAAGCTTCTAGTACTCATTATTCAACTGTTTCAAGTTCATAACCTTCCTCTATTAGTTCGTTTTCAACCTCTTCGATTTTGTCTTTGATAAGATCTTCCCAAGCTTGCATTATACCATCTTCAAAATAGCTACTTTCCATATCGTCTACATATATAAGCTCACTGTATCCATCTGATATAGCTTGATATAAAACATCACCTAGGTCTGATTCGTAGTAATATACGTCTTCATTTATACATATATTTCTACCATCGCCATTTGTAGCAACCCATACTTCATAACCGTCAGATGTGCTTTCTGGATATATAGAAAAATCAGGCGTCTTGCCCCATTGGTCTGTTATTTCTACATTATAATAATCTTTAATAAAAGGTAGAGAGTCATCTACAGGCTCGTACATTGACAGGCCTTTTTCTTTTAGTCTTTTTTCTATTAAATTGTCTGTAATTATTTTTTTATTTTTCATTTTTATATCATTTTTATATTTTTCTTCTTCTTGCATTTCATGCCATTTTTTTATTGTATCACTCATTGTTGTTAGGGTTAAAAGCATCGCCAAGAAAGTCTAGCTCGTTAGGTATCATTATATCAAAAGCCACGCCATATCTTACTTCTGTAAACCAGTATGTGTCTTTAAGCTCTTTTTTAATACTAGCCATTTTGTAAGAATACTTTTTGTTAGTTTCTTTGAGGGTTTTTTTGTACTCAGGCTTTAGCCTTTGCCATAAATTTAGTCTGTTTTGCATAATTGTTTTATTTTATTATCTGTTAGTGTTCGTATTTTGTTTGTAAATTAGTAGCCATTAATGCCTTCGTCTTCGATAATAGCTTCTACATCTTGCCAATGATACCAGTCCATTTCTAGCTCTGTCATTGTTTGCTTGATTTCATTTACTTTCTTTTGTTTGCCATTTCTATCACCGACCATATAGCCGCCAATAAATAATACGCACGCTAGCGCAATCGCTTTTCTTCTGTTCATAGTATTTAATATTTATTCTTTTACGTGTTCCACAATTTCTTTGCATACTTCTACAATGTCTTCAAAATAAAGATCATCTAAGTAATCTGGATCTTCATCGCCTGAGGCGTCTGCGTACTTAATAGTGTTTAACAACTCATCTAGTTGT
>JAAGZR010000267.1 GCA_024206155.1 Aliivibrio sp. | reverse complement strand
CCTCGCTTCAAATCTAGCAGGGCAGCAAATTAATAAAGCAGCTCAAGGCTATGCACAATCAGCACGTGAAGCAGCTTTAGTTGGAGGTGCAGCAGCTTTAGAAGCACAAAAGATGGGTGCTGTCTTTGCTGATAAAGGAGAGGATCGTGCTCAGCAACGTCGTTATGCAGACGCGACGTTCCAATTAAATATGCAAAAGAGTAAGCCTTTTCAAGATTTACTTGTGAAACAAGGTGCGATGAATATTGCAGGGAGTGGACAACCAGGGGCAGAGATGCGAGCTGGTCGCTTTATGACTATGTTTGGTTGACTTGGGTCTGCGATAATTAATAAATAAGTAAAACGCTTCGATATGAGTATCGGTAATTTCATCCAAGGGGCACTCGGAGGCGGCAGCGTAGGATCGGCTTTTGGCCCTTGGGGAACAGGCATTGGAGCAGTTGTTGGAGGAGTAGGTTCCCTCTTCGGCGGTGGAGGTGGTAGTGGTTCGTCAGGCGGAGGAGGAGGCGGTAGTAGTGGTAAGACTATTAACCCAATGGCTTATCTACCTGAAACTCCTAGGTTTGTAGATGATTATTTATCAGATATGTTTGGTGTACAGAAGGGTGGTTTCTTTGATCGCGGTACACAAAAAAAGTTTCAGAAAGCAGTAGATAGTAACAAGCTTGATAAATACAGTTTAATGAATTTATATGACACTGCAGGTCTTGATCCCAGTAGTGCTGGATACCAACAAGCATTAACAGATACTATTGGCAAGAAGAACGCTTTTGAGATTGCTGGTTTAATGGCACCTCAAATGTATGGTGGCGGAACAGCATCTAGAAAAGAGATTAAAGATATGTATAAACTGGCAACGTTAACAGGAAAAACAGGTAGTCCTCAAGAATTTAGTCAATTCGCATCAGCTTACATGGCACAAACACCAGAAGGAAAGAAAAATAGGATGCCTTCGGGGCAAGAATTACTGCTTGGCTCAAGGTATGGTCCTTTAGTGGGGACCGAAAGCGGAAGTTTCTTGTTTGGAGGAACGCCAGGGATGGATAGAATGTTTAATAGACAAGAATCAGCGCGAAGATTCCGCGCCGATAAAGCAAAAGACATCTTTAACGCTTGAGGTAATTAACAATGAATTTTCAATCTTTCTTAGATCAATACGGTGACAAGGGCAAGATCACCAGTACAAGCATTAAAGATGCAGAAAAAGCGGGTCTTTCAGCAGATAAACTTAATAAGTTTTTAGATAAAGCAGATAACAAAGGAGTAAATGTAGGTTCTGCAGTTTTCTCTGGTGCAAGTGGTTCTTATCTTTCAGGTGGTGGCGGTAGCGGTGGCGGAAGCAGTAGTTCGAGTGCCCCCAAGACTTCTTCAGAAATTGATTTAGGTCTTTATGAGGCAATGGCAGGTATTGATACTGCCAATCAAGACTTTTTAAATCAAGGTTTATACAACAGTCAACAACTTATTGCGGGTATTAATGCAGATGCTGATAAATATGTAGCAGATGCACAAGCAGGTGCATCAATGTATGCGTCTGACGCTAGTGTTGAAATTGCAGGAATTACATCAGCATCAGAAGAGCGTTGGCGTAAGTACCTTGCAGATCAACAACGTTTAGGCGCAGAAAATGTAGCAACAATTCAAGGCGAATACAGCCTTTCTTTACAGGATATTGTTACTGCTGGTTTAAAAGACGTTGAAAAAATCCGTGGTGAGTTTGGTTTAGAAAGCGATAAAGTCCGTGGTGAATACGCACTTGAAGGAGAACGCATCAAAGGTGATGCTGCACGTGATGTTGCATCAAGACAAAAAGATGCACAGATCTTCGGTTCTTTAATGTCAGGCTTCTGGGCTTGATCGTATTGAGCTATATTATAATTTTTATAGTTAACTAAAACTTTTATCATGGCAAACGATCCGGGCGAATCAGGCTCCAATCAACAAGATGCAGCGGTAGACCTGGAAACGTTCCAGCAACTGCTTGACAAACTGGAAGGCTCTAAAAAGCGTCAACAACGTCAAAAATCTGTTGAAGGACGCCGTGATATTTATTCACAGGGTTTAGCTTCAATGATGTCTAATTTCTGATCTACACTCATAGGTTATTTCAATGGCTGCCGTCGATAGTACTTACGCAGAAGACGATTACTTTGATCTTGACAAATACCGTCAAGCCGCTGGAGTAGCCTATGAATTTAGTAAGAAAAAAATGGAAGATGCTGGTGAGCAGGAACGTGCAACAATAGGTAAAGGAGCACAAGAAAAGCGAACAACTAATGAGCAAATGCAGCGTTTCTCGGAAAGCGACGAAGCAAGAGATTACAACCAAGCACAAAAAGCTTACCGATTCTGATATTGACATTCAGGTCTTCCAGCATTGGATTGACAATTTAGATAGCGCAACGAAAGAGTCTTTCTGTTCTTTTGCAGAAGAGACTTTTTCTGCTATTCAGGTTTATTTGTACGCAAAATTTTTAGGCTATGACAGCAGTATCGTTGCTGTTGATTTATGGTTAAAAGAACACTTTTCTAAACCTGATCACCTAAAGGTTTTGTTAAATGAAATTGAAGAGATGCAAGAAGATATTAGAAAGTTAAGAATGGATATTGAAAATTATGCGATTAAGAGAGATGTCGGTGTGGCTCGGATTGCTGCTATGCAAAAAGAATTGCGTGGCACTATCTCCCAAGTTGATTCTTTTATTTCTTCTCGCGACCGTAAGGGTTTATTAATGGCAGGTGCTGATCGTGCATTACGAGAAGTAGCTTCTATTTTTAAGGATGATCCAATTGAAGGTCCATTACAGGAAGCTTCAATGAGTGTGTGGGCTAGAATGCAGTTTGAAGATTAATATCATGGAAGAAAACGTTCCCTTTTTTGATAAGCAATCAGTCAATAATATGTTGTCTGAAATTGCTAAGAATAGAAGGTATAGTTCTGAACTGCCTTCTGCGCCTCCCAGGGAAGCAGATGAGCAAGCTTTTCAGGACTTAATGAACAATTCTCCAGAACAAACGCAAGGCCCTGGCCCACAGCCCTTTCAAAACTTACTGAACGAGCAACCCCCTAATACTGCACAAGAAGAAACTAATGTCGAAGAAGAAAATGCCGCCCCAGCTCCTGGAGCACTTCAAGAAGAAGAACGAATCCAAGGAAGGCAAGAAGGCAGAGGAGTCCGCTGAAAAAGGTTTAAAAGCAGCCAAAGCAGCTAAAAAATTTAAAGATAAAAAAGAAGATACAAAAGAAGAAGATGAAAAGTAAGGTAGTATTTAAACAGTAATAGTTTAAATAGTGCCTTCTCATCGTCATCTTGCTTATCGGCGTAATGCACAAGCTGCAGCTAAAAAACACAAAGTACGCAAGAGTGACAAAGAAAGCTTGTTTAAGAAAGCAAGAGAGGACTTTGGTTATTTTTGTGAGTATGTAGCTGACAAACCACCAGCTGAACATCATAAAGAATGGCATCGTCAATTAGTAACTAATAACGATAGTTCTTGCTTGTTGAAAATTGCAGGACCTAATATTGATTTACTTGGACCCAGGGGATCAGCCAAATCGACTGTATTAGGTTTGTTTACTGCTTGGGCTATCGGTATTCATACTCAAGCCAAGAAGCCTTTACAGATCCTTTACTTGAGCTATACGGTTGATATCGCACGTTCTAAGTCAGCAACAATCAAAAGGATTATTGAATCAAAGAAATATCAAGAAGTTTTTCCTACCGTTAAGTTGCTCAAAAATGTTACGAGCAACGAATACTGGTCAATCGACCATAAATTTGCTGGTATTGATGTCACAGGTGAAGAACAATTTACTTTATGTGCAGCCGGACTAAAAGGTTCAGTTACTTCCAAGCGTTCTCAGCTTGTGATAATTGACGACCCCATAAAATCTGCTTCAGATATTGGCAACCCAGACATTCGCAAAATGATGCAGGATAACTGGAACGCTGTGATTGCTCCGACGATGTTTGAGGGAGGCCGTGCAATTTGTCTTGGTACTCGCTTCCGTCATGATGACATTCATTCGACCACGTTCTGTCCTCAAAATAATTGGATGCAAATTGTTCTCTCTGCCATTTTGAATAACGATGTGACCGGCGAGGAAGAGTCATACTGGCCTGAGATGTGGTCCCTAGATTACCTGAAAGAAAAAAAGAGGCAAGCTCCTATTGCTTTTTCTTTTCAATATATGAATCAAATTGTCAGGCAAAACGAACTTTCACTTGCTCCAGAGCTACTGGTAAAAGCTGAAATTGCAACTGAATTTGACACACTTGGTATTGGTGTTGACTTGTCAGCAGGAACTAAAGAGAAAAATGACTACACCGTTATGGTCTTGGGTGGCAGAATTGGCGATAAAATTCATATTATTGATTACAGAAGGTTACGTGTCATGGGTAACCTAGAAAAATTAGATGCTTTAAAAGAGCTTTTAAATGATTGGTCTGTGATTGGCAAACAAGAAGATGGGGTTTACTTTCCAACTTATTCCACATGTGATATTTGGTCAGAAGCAGTTCAATACCAGGCTTCTTTGGAAGCAGACTTCAAACGTATTTGTTTGAATAACGAAGGACTTTATAACCTGATTTGGCATCCTGTTAAAGGATTCCGAGCCGACAAGCTGGCACGTTTCAGAGGGATTATGGGAATGTTTGAAGATCGCAAGATAGTTTTTAATCGTTATAGGAACTTCACCACGATGTTTGAAGAGCTAACTAACTTTGGTGTTAGTAGCCATGATGATTGTGTTGATGCTTTAGTGTGGTTAGTTACAGGCTTAACGCGCAAAGGAAAACTCCAATTAGACTATTAATTAATACTCATAGAATTCTCATAAAAAATGGAGCAAATTATAGCTATAGGTATTGCAGTAGTTTCTGGTGGGGGTTGGTTTGTTGGCAAAGTATTTGGTCGAATGCGTACATTAGAGGATCGTATTGATCGCTTGCCTTTAGAGTATGTGCTAAAACAAGACTATATACGTGAGATGGAAAGAATGAACAACGAATTCAGTGAAATCAACACTAAGCTTGATAAACTTGTGGAAAAGATTCTTTCCAAATGAGTTATTTCATTGAAGT
>JAAGZR010000266.1 GCA_024206155.1 Aliivibrio sp. | reverse complement strand
ACAATAAAAGCTACATAGCCATCATCAACAGCGAATAAAATAAACGATATTAGCGTTAAAAACAGCACTAGATTTCTAAGTTTGATATTCTCCTTTGCCATTCTTCGATTGATTCGTCTGTCGTGGCATTCTAAGCACGTTTTCTTCCCTCTTCTTCCTTTGTTAAAGCTAACGCCTGCCTCGATTGTTTTGGGGCAAGCATAGCATTTGTGGGCGGCTATTGATGTTGTCATGTTAACCTCTACTTATAATCTAATTTAGATACGCAGCCCAATAAAACAACCTCGAAAAGCTCTGGTTTATCGTTAAACCAATTGGTCAAGGTTTGTAAACTCTGCCCTGTTAATTCGCTAACTTGAGTTAGGGATTTTAAGCCTAACTCTTTAGCTTGTTTGCTTGCTGTCATTTTTGGCGATTTCCCTTTGTATGTGTTCGTATGCCTCTTTTCTGCCCTTATTGAATATATCCCAAGAGTCATTATTTATTATTTCTTTGTCACATGCTGCAATACAATTTTCAATTAGTTTTTTTATATTCATAACTGTATGTTAAATCCCTAAATCTAGGCGCGTTGCTCATGTACACTCTAATTAATTTGTCGCCTGCTACGCATTCGGACAGGCTTTTTTTTACTTTGTCACAATCAGCAGGATCAAGCCCTTCGGCTTTGATCACACTAATGACTGCATCTATATATTTATCCATTAAGCCATCATTCCTTCTATTTTGGTGATCATTGCTTTAGCATCTTCAACAACATCATTTTTTCTTAAATCTTCAGAGTAAGCCATTTCATTTCTTAATATTTCATTCCATTGATTTAATGTAACTTGTAATTTGCTGTTTCTTTTTGCTTTGTTTGATGTAGTCATAATATTCTCTCTTTTGTTTGGTTTGTTTCTCAACTCTTGAAACTATTATAGTCACACATTAATTGTTAATCAACACATATTCGTGATTAATTTAATTATTTTTTCTATTGTTTTTGTGTCGTAGTAAACGCACCCGTTTAACTTGCTTACTGATGACTTTGCCTTAATTGTACTAGCTATCTTATCTAGTGCGCTTTGCTTTTTTATGTAGTTTTTAGAGGATGATATTACTTTGTTGTATTTGGGGTTTAGTTTGATTATGTCGTCAGTTTCTCGCTCGTCAATATCAAAGTCATGCACAGCATAGCTCTTTATTGAATCGAAAACCTTTCCGTTTGTCGCGTGAGTGGATGCCCTTGTGAATACCCCTCCCTGTGATTTTGTCTGTCCCACGTAAACCACGACGCATCACAAAGTAAGTGATAAATAAAGCCACTAATCATTATTTATCACCCCTTTAGTTTTTATGTATACGTTGCCTTTTTCGTCAATATGAGCATCGCTTTTAAGCCATCTTTGAAGTTGCTGCTGATGTATTTTAAAGTGTTTTGCTGCTTTGTATTCTGTCTCGAATGACTTACATAACTCAATTAAACTTTTCATAATTACCCTTACTTATTATTAGTAAGTTATATTGTACTACTAATAACAGTGTGAGTAAAATTTTAAATTAATTCTACTTACAATCTAAGGTTTATCATTGAGACTATATGTTGCCTTTTTGCCTAGCTGAATTAACAGAACGCCACATTTCAATAATAGCCTGCTTGGTTAGCCTTTGATTTCTGACTAGCTCAAACTCTAATTGAGCGTCTCTTATTGCTTGCAGGTGCGCTTGATAGGGTTCGCTAGCCAAAGCTTGCTGAGTCTTCTCTGCGGCGCTCCCTTGCAACTTCCCGTACTCGATGGCGGCAATACTCTTTCTTTGCTCGCTAAGTGCATCATAAAGCGTTTTTGCTCTAGCGTATTCTTCATCAGTATCAACTAGGAACTCTAGCGCTGCCGCTGCATCGTTATATTGAATCATTTGGCCATGCCTCTAACTTATCAAACATATTAAACATTTCTTTAGGCTCTAGCTCTCTACCAGAGGCTCTAGCAATCCAGCCGCCAAACTCTATACGAACATTCTTGGACTTTAGGTCAGCAAAAAAAGCGCTATGCTGATCATTTAAAAAGCCCACTAATTCAGATTGTAAGTAAGGCTGCTTACACATAACAGGCTCAACCTTTAACTCTTTGTCGCCTTTGGTGTTAACAGTTCCTGCACAGAGGTAAATCTGCCATTTGTAACGGTGACAAGTAATAGCCTCGCTCATTGTTTTTGTTATCTGCGCCCGCTCACCTTTAAGGTTAGTTAGAATAATATCTTGCTTATGCATGTTGTCATTAACAAAGTAACAAACAGCAAACCCTTTTAATATTCTTTCGTTATTTTTTCGAACTGCTTCTACACGGTTGTACTTCTTAACTCTTTTTTTAGTCATCAAGAAGCCCGTTTTGCTTTTGTGTTTTAAAGTTGTAGTAACTAGCGCGTGCAATGCCAAGTTCTT
>JAAGZR010000023.1 GCA_024206155.1 Aliivibrio sp. | reverse complement strand
GGTTGTTGTGTTACTTGCTCATAGTCAAATGGAGATAGGTTGTGTTCAATCAGCGGTACTTGCTCACCTTTTGAGTCTGTACGCCATTCAATCACTTCTTTCCAAGGCCAAATTTTACCTAGCGTACCAACCATTAAACCCGTTAAAAAGATTAAGGTAATATCACGGAATTTTCTTAGCAAGAAAGATAAAACATGAGAAAAGCTCAATAGGCCAATCACACAACCTGAAGCAAATAATCCCATAGTGACTAAATCAAGAGACTTTACTGCACCAAGAACAGGGCTGTACATACCAATAAGCAGAAGAATGAAGCTGCCTGAAATTCCCGGTAAAATCATTGCACAAATGGCAATTGCACCAGCAAGAATATAAGTAAAGGTTGATGGTGTCATTGTCATTGGGTTTAGTACTGTAATGCTATAAGCAAACGCGGCACCTGCCAATAGCATAATAAAGCGATCTAATGACCATTTCTCAATTTGTTTTGCGATATGAATGATGGAGATGATGATCAAGCCAAAGAAGAATGACCACAGAGGAATTGGGTGCGTATGCAGCATCCATGTGATGAATTTTGCGAGTGTTAAAATGCTCGTTAAAATACCACCAAAAAGAGAAATGAGGAAAAAACCATTAATGTGTGCAAATGCCGCTTTAAAGCCTTCACGTTTCCATAACCCTAAAATAGAAGGATTAATCCGACGGATGCTTTCTAAAAGCGTGTCATAAATACCAGTAATAAAGGCAATCGTACCACCAGATACTCCGGGAACAACATCAGCTGCGCCCATTGCCATACCTTTAAAGAATGTCGTTAAATAGTTCATTTTAGCTCTATATAATTGAAAAAAAACTTATGCATAATGCACGTGATTATACATAAGTTTTTGTATAAAAAATGTCGTAAAATTAATTACCCCAATATTACTAACGAGATAATTGCTAGTATGTGATTACTTCATCATACTAACTAGCTCATCAGCCATAGCAATTGCTGCCTTTCTATTCGCTAAATTTAACTTTTGGTATAAATTTCGAATATGGGTTTTTATTGTGGTAGGGGCAACATCAAACTCTGCGGCAATTTGCTCATTACTGAAACCAGAATAAATTAATCCAAGCACTTGCCATTCACGATGAGTAAGAGGACTTGTTCTGATCAACTCGGGAACCTCTGGATTATTAATCACTTTTTCAATAAAGGTTTCATCAAAATGTGCAGAGCGAGAGCGTTCATTATTAGATAATGCTTTTTGTAATTGCTCAATTCGATGCTTTTCAAGTTCGGTGATATTTCCTTTTTGTAGCAATTTGGCTAATGGTTTTAGAATGTCTTTACCCGCCATTAAAAAGCTACCAATAATACCCGTTTGATTGGATTGCTTTATAGCAAGATGCATGGCTTCGATTGACTCATTAATTTGCTTATTTTCATAAAGTAAAACAGATTCCATTACGGCATTACGGTTAATATCAGTAATCAATTTATGTTGTTGTGCAATGGTCTGAGACTCTTGCAATGTGATAATCGCGGCATCTACCTCACCTAAGTGGTACTGTGCTCTTGCTATGTTACGCCATTGCAGTTGAGTAAAGTGGTTACAACGGTTCTCTGGCTTTTCTGTGTGAGTTAGCCAATAACTGATAGCATCAATATTGCCTTTTGCTTGCCAATAGAAAAGCTGAGCAGAAGACGCGTTCGCTTTCCAATCGATATGGTAATCAGCTTGGCTTAATAGCTGTTGGCACTTTTCAAGATAACGCTCAGCTTTATCTAACTCACCGCGAGCGACTGCTAATCGAGCTAACATTGAATACCCACGGAGGTGTTTGGTTTCATCAAAGGGTGAAAGAACATCGAGTCCCTTCCACGTACATTGCTCAGCTTCGTCAAAACGGAACCAGAACCAATAAATCTGAGCGCGTGAACGAAGTAAAAACTCATGCAAAGGTAACTGACCTAAATCTTGGTCTTTAATCAGTTTGAAACCATTATCTTGTAAATCAAATGCAGCCTGCATAAAGCCTTGAGCCATTAAGATTTCACTTTGTTGTAGAATCGCCCAGAGTGCTTGGTGGTAAATACCATAAGTCATGGCCATTTTTTCAGTTTGCTGCATTAAAGCAAGCGCTTGTGCAAGGTTACCAGAAACGTGGTGGTATTCTCCAATCACCGATGTTGCAACAATCCGGCTGCGGTATTTATTGGTCTCAAGCTCTTCAAGTGCTTTTTCAGCAAAGGCGAGAGCGGCTTCAGGGTCATTTTTATTGATAGCTACTTGTGCGCGTAAAGCATCGATTTCGCCTTGCATGTGTCTGTCTAACGTAATGTTGCGTGCAGACATTTCTTTTCGGCCTTCAGAAAGAAGATCGTCCACTTGTAAATAGTTGTGCTGACTTTGTGCTAACCATGCACGAATGATCACAAGCCTTGGTGAGGCAAACAAGACTTCAGGGTCGAGTTGTTTAATGGTTGATTCAAGTAACACAAGCTCACCATTATTAAACAAATGCCAGCCATATTGCGTGAGGATATTAGCAATTAATTGGTCATCTTTAGCGATTTTTGCATGACGAAGGGCTTGATAAATGTTCTCTTGTTTTAACCAAGCTTGGGCTGCTTTTTGTTGCAAATCGGTTTCTTCATGAGAAAGATGACTTTGTCGTTGATGAGTTAAAAACTCGGCAAAGAGGTTATGGAATTTATACCAATCACCATTATCTCCATCACTGTTAATAAAAAGCCCAAAGCGATTTAATTTTTCAATAAGCAATTGAGAGTCATTACGACTGGTGACTTCTGGCAGCAGTTGGGTGCTGAAGCGCTCAAAGACGGCACAACGCATTAAGAATGCTTGAGTTTCTTTATCTAAATGATCAAACACCTCTTCAGCAAGATAATCCCATAAATGAGTATGATTAAGTTGAGCCATGACTTGCGCGGAATTACTTAACGGCTGATTGTGTTGAATGCTGTGGAGTGCAATCAATTGCAAGGCAGATGGCCACCCTTCAACGTGTTTACGAACATTGGTAATTGATTCTTGGTCAATATCACTATTAAGGCGTTGATTAAAGAAAAGTGAAGTCTCAGATTGGTCAAAAGCCAAGCTTTGGTTATCAATCTCAATAAGCAGATCTCGAACTCGTAAATTAGCGGTATTTAGTGGTGGCTGAGAACGGCTAGTAATAACCAAAGTGAGATTATCAGGCAAATGTTTAAGGAAGAACTTTAACCCAAGATGAATCGCTTCATTGGTTATTAAATGATAGTCGTCGAGAACGAAGTAGGCTTCATCTTGAAAAGGAATAAGCTCAGTAAATACTTGGGAGAACAAACTCGATAGTGAAGCAAATTGACGTTTTTCAGTCAATGCTTTGGAATGGGGGAGCTCTAATTGAGTTGCATTGCTGATGGCTTGAATGAAGTATTTGGCAAATTTAAATTCATCATTATCCGCTTCATCTAAACTGTACCAACCTGTTGCTTCTTTGTCGGATAACCATTGTGCTGCCATGGTTGTTTTCCCGTAGCCTGCGGGAGAGCGAAATAGAACGAGTCTATAATGCATTGCATCAGCGAGGATATCGAGGACACGTTGTCTTATGATGGCGTTATGCAAACGTCTTGGGAAATGCAATTTTGATGGTATTAACATGATTATTGTTCTTCTTAAAAATACTGAGGCAATTATCCTTAATAATGTTGCGAAATGTATTATCTACGCCCCATAAATGTGACCTATGTCCATATTTAGTTTACGTTTGTTTTATAAATAAAGATCTTTAATTACACATTAAAGATTAATTTTGGCAATGTTTAAAATTGTGATCTTGTTATCGTTTTGTGTTTTATGTGGAGAATGTGTGTTTTTCATCACACCAAAAAAGCAGGTAAGCCTACAAAACTTGCTGCTTATCACACTTAAATTGGCTGTTTTTTACTACGCCTTACTTTCATTTATTCTCCTCCCCCTAAGAGGATGATGCGACCACTGGATGAAAAAGGCAGGATTAATTACAGTTGATTTATGAACCTTCGTGAGAGACTCAAGATGAAAACGAACAACATTAAAGATTTTGATAAAGCAGCATTTCAAGCTTCTGTAAAACAGCATTTAGTTACTACGTTTGGTGCGGATGAAAAAACAGCATCATCAAAAGTATGGTATTTAGCGATGGGTAAAGCCCTGGCTGAACTAACTACATTTGACCTTGTAGGCACTGAAAATGATGAGAAAATTAAAAACGCACGCAGCGTAAACTATTTATCTCTAGAGTTTTTAATTGGCCGCCTAACAGGCAACAACCTTATTAGCATGGGGCTTTACGAAGAAATTACGGCGGCAATGGGTGAGTTAGGGCATAACTTAACGGATTTATTAGAAGAAGAGCGTGATCCTGCATTAGGCAATGGTGGTCTTGGTCGTCTAGCTGCGTGTTTTATGGATTCGTTAGCGGCACAAGAGTTCCCTGCGATTGGCTACGGTTTACACTATGAATACGGCCTGTTCCGTCAGTCTTTTGAAGATGGACGCCAACAAGAAGCACCTGATGCATGGCGTGGCATAGAAGGTTACCCGTGGGAGGTTGCTCGTCCTGATTTTGCACAAAACGTTGGTTTTTACGGTAAAGTTGAAACGTACACTGAAAATGGTGAAGAGAAACGTCGTTGGATTCCTAGTATGTCAGTAGAGGGCATGCCTTGGGATTTACCTATTGTAGGCTACCAAAGTGACACGGTTTACCCATTACGTTTATGGGAATGTCGTGCAAAAGCGCCTTTTAGTCTAGCAAGTTTTAACAATGGCGATTACTTTGAAGCGCAGCACGCTTTGATTGATGCTGGTAACGTAACGAAAGTCTTGTATCCTAATGATAACCATGAGAAAGGCAAAACACTGCGTTTAATGCAGCAGTACTTCCACTGTGCATGCTCGATTGCAGATATCTTACGTCGCCATGATGCGGCAGGTCATAAGATTGAAGATCTTCCAAAATACGAAACGATCCAATTAAACGATACCCACCCAACAATTGGTATTCCTGAATTAATGCGTATTTTAGTCGATGAGCGTGGCTTAACATGGGATGCGGCTTGGGCTATTTGCTC
>JAAGZR010000265.1 GCA_024206155.1 Aliivibrio sp. | reverse complement strand
AGGGTGTGGCCTACCACAGGCATTTACCTTTAAACAGTTGACTCAAAGAGGAGTATCAACGAAATCAGATAAAGGTCGTGGTGTCGGTTTGCATTTAATTCAACAACTGGTGGATCATTATCGTGGGGAGTTCACGGTAAGAAGTAGGGAAGATCAAGGTACACTGATGACTATTTATTTACCAAAAGAGTTACAGTCATAGAAAATCACTCTTATAAATATAAAAACAAAAGGATATTGTGTGAGTAGTAAAATCAGTATTGTTATTGTTGAGGATGACATTGGTATAGCAGAAATACACCGTCGTAATCTTGAAAAAATTGATTTAGTAGAGGTGATTGGTATTGCTGCCAGTAAGGAAGAAGCGACTCTCTTGTTTGAGGTGCTAAATCCAGATTTGGTGTTATTGGACATTTATCTTCCTGATGGTAATGGCCTTGATATATTACGTGAATTACGCCAGAAAGAGTCCTCCCCTGATGTAATCTTAATTACCGCAGATAGAGATGTGAATACGCTGCAAGAAGCCATGCGCGGTGGCGTGGTAGATTATCTACTAAAGCCTGTTATATTTAGTCGGTTAGAAGAAGCAATTAATAAATATTTAAGCCAAAAGCAGCAATTTATTAATCGTGTTGATATTGATCAAAACATGGTAGATGCAATGTTGCACTCTACTACAGCACCGTCAGTAACAAGGTTGCCTAAAGGCATTGATAGCGTAACGTTAGAGAAAGTTCGTCAATTATTTAGCCATAAAAAACAGTTAACTGCAGATCAGGCAGGTGAGTTGATTGGGGCTAGCCGAACAACCGCGCGTCGTTATTTAGAATATTTGATTAGCTCTGGAGAATTGAGTGCCGACCTCTCTTATGGCAGTGTTGGGCGACCAGAGCGAACGTACTTTAAGGCATAGCCTATTTTTTTAAGGTATTAGCAGCAAATGACACCAGCAACGAAATTATTAAAGAAAGCAAAAATAGATCACCAAGTGCTTGAGTACCATCATGATCCAAAAGCTCAAGCGTATGGGTTAGAAGCAGCAGAAAAATTGGGTTTGCCCCATGAAGAGGTATTTAAAACTTTAGTCGTTCAAGTGGATGAAAAAGAACTTGCAGTGGGCATTATTCCTGTTGCTGCTCATTTAAGCATGAAGTTAATCGCTAAAGCCGTTGGTGGAAAAAAAGCCAAAATGGCAGACCCTGCTTTAGTTCAAAAATCCACTGGATATGTGATGGGAGGCGTGAGTCCTCTTGGTCAGAAGAAACGACTAAAAACGGTGATTGATAATAGTGCGGAACAATTTAAAACCATGTATGTCAGTGGTGGAAAAAGAGGGCTCGATATCGGCTTGGCTCCTAGTGCTTTACAACAGGTGTTAAACGCACAGTTTATGGATATTAAAGCAGAGTGATCATGGAAGGGAGAAAGCTCATGAAGAAAAAAACAGTATCACTTGTTCTTGGAAGTGGTGGTGCAAGAGGCCTTGCTCATATCGGCGTGATCCGCTGGTTAGAAGAACATAATTTTGAAATAGTATCTGTCTCTGGTTGCTCTATTGGCACTGTTGTCGGTGGAGTATATGCCGCCGGAAAGTTAGATGAATTTGAAGATTGGATGCGCACTATTACTAAGCTTGATATTGTTTCTTTGATGGATTTCAATTGGGGTAAAGGTGGGCTCATTAAAGGCGAGAAAGTAATGAACCGTCTAAGTTATATTCTTGGTGATTTGCATATTGAAGATTTAGCTATTCCTTATACTGCGGTAGCGGCTGATATTAGTAATGAAAAAGAAGTATGGTTACAAAAGGGCTCATTACTTCAAGCCATTCGAGCATCTATCTCATTGCCTTTATACTTAATGCCAATTGAATTTAATGGAAAAACGCTAATTGATGGTGGTGTATTAAACCCAGTACCGATTGCACCAACGTTTGGTGATCATTCGGATATCACTTTAGCGGTCAATTTAGCGGGTGAAATGACCCATAAACTTGATGATTTTGAAATTAATCAAGTGGATATTTCAGCACAAGCACCAGAAAAAGAGATGCCATTTCATCGAAAAGTAAGTGATTACTTTGGTTCGTTAACCGCAAAAACCTCAAACATTGACTTAGGTATGTATGATATTGCCACTCAAGCTTTTGATGCAATGCAGAGTACCATTGCAAGACAAAAGTTAGCTGCTTATCCGCCTGATATTACGGTTGAAATAGCGCGAGACGCGTGCGGTACTTTTGAGTTCGAACGCACTGCAGAGATGATTGATTTAGGCTATGAGAGAGCAGAACATGCTTTAAAACATTTGTTATAAGTGAACAATCAATATAAAAACGCCCAGGCTTATGGTTAAGCTTGGGCGTTTTTTGTTTTATACCAATTGGGGGTAATTAAGCGATTACGCTTTTGATTCTGGTTTTCTTTTTGGCTTAAAGTTCAAAATAGAAATAGGCACTTCTTTACGTGGCGCAAAGCCTTCAATTTCTTTACGCACAATTAAGTGGCCAAGACGTTTTTCAATCATGCATAGATTCTTAAAATCGTCTTTAGAAACAAATGAGATAGCCTCACCTTTTGCTCCCGCACGGCCAGTACGACCAATACGGTGCACATAGTCATCTGCCGGGAAAGGTAGGTCATAGTTCACTACGCGCGTTAGCTCATCAATATCAATACCACGAGCCGCAATACCAGTAGCAACTAAGTATTGTAATTTGCCTTCTTTAAAGTCATTCAGCACTTTTGCTCGAGCTTCTTGGCTTCGGCCACTGTGGAAAGCTTCAGCTCGAATATCACGTTTCTCTAACTGGCTTACTAGCTTCGCTGCACCATGCTTTGTCTCAATAAAGATCAGCGCTTGGTCCCAATTGTTTTCTTTAATTAGGTGGCTCAGTAGTGCCGATTTTTTATCTTTATCTACCGTTGTTAGCCATTGGTCAATCTGTGGTGCAGAGGTCGTTTTTGGTGAAATAGTAATTTCAATTGGGTTATTTACCGCTGTTTTTGCTAAATAACGAACTTGATCAGACAGTGTTGCTGAGAACAGCATGTTTTGGCGATCTAATGGTAAGCGTTCAATGATTTTGTTTATGTCTTCAATAAAGCCCATATCTAACATACGGTCGGCTTCATCAAGAACTAAGATCTCAATCTCATCAAAATGAATTGCACGCTGTGTGTACATATCAAGCAAACGCCCCGGCGTCGCAACCAGAACATCAACCCCTTCAATTAGGCGTTCTTTTTGGTTTTTATAATCAACACCGCCATACATAGCTAATGATGAAATATCAATGTGCTTGCTGTACTTCTGAATGTTGTCTTCAACTTGAATTGCTAGCTCACGCGTTGGCGTTAAAATTAATGCACGAATACGTTTAGCTCGAACTTTAGTTTGATTTTCGCTGAGAATTTCTAAAATAGGTAATACAAAGCTAGCGGTTTTACCTGTACCTGTTTGCGCTGCAGCAATCAGGTTTTTTCCAGTAAGCGCAACGGGAATGGCTTTTTCTTGAATTGGAGTTGGGGCTTTATAACCCAGTTCGTCGATGGCTTTTAAAATTGGATCGCTTAACCCAAGTTTGGAAAATGGCATGTGAAATCTCAGATATATAAATAGAAGAGGATTGTAGCATGAAAAAAAGAAATGGCAGCAGAGGAAATAGATACCAATGATCCTTTACCATTGGTGTCTATGTATAGACTATTCAATTAATTGATTACGATTTTAGCGCGAACTTAGGTCGGATAATTTTATTAACGAATGTCAGTACCATTGGAAGGATTAGTACGACGACTGCGATTGCAGTAAAGGTAAAGGTAATTGGGCGCTCCCACAAGAAACTTAACTCACCATCACCTATCATTAATGCTCGACGTAAATTCTCTTCCATCATTCCACCCAAGATAAAGCCAAGTAATAAGGGGGCGAGGGGGAAGTTAGCTAGCCGAAGCGCAATAGCGACCATCGCAATTAAGATCATGATGAAAACATCAATCGTATTAAAAGAGACTAAATAAACCCCTGTGATTGAGAAGAATAAAACCATTGGCATCAATACCGTTCTTGGCACGGCAAGTAATTTAGAGATGTATGGAATTAGCGGTAAATTCAGGATCACTAATACTATATTACCAAAGTACATCGATATAATAACCGACCAGAAGATATCAGGGTGATCAACAAACAATCTTGGTCCTGGTTGAATACCATAAGCAATGAGGGCACCTAACATGATTGCTGTCGTACCTGAACCGGGAATACCTAATGTAAGCAGTGGAACAAATGACCCGCTTGATGCGGCGTTATTTGCGGATTCAGGCGCCACTAATCCACGAATGCTGCCTTTACCAAACTCTTCTTTTTTCTCTTTTGGTGCGAGATTTCGCTCCATTCCATAACTTAAAAATGCAGCAATGGTTGCGCCAGCACCCGGTAATACACCGGTAAAGAAACCAAGAATAGATGAACGAACAGCAACAGGGGCAACTTCTTTGAATTCTTCTTTGGTGATTTTCATGCTACCAAGATCTGACATTTTACTCTGTTCATCATCACGAGTGTCGTGTTCTGGTTTTAATATTCCCATTAAGGTTTCGCCTAATGCGAAAGTTGCCATTGCCAGTAGTAAGAAGCTGAAACCATCCATTAAATCGGTTAACCCAAAGGTAAAGCGTTCAACGCCAATTCCTTTATCAATACCGACGGTTGAAAGCATTAAACCAAGTACTGTCATCATCCACGCTTTAATGACTTGGCCTTTACCTGCAAACGCAGCAACAGCAGATAAACCGACTAGCATTAAGGCAAAGTAGTCAGAGGATTGGAAACTAAGGGATACTTTTGCAAGCGCTGGGGCTGCAATTAAAAGCATAATGGCAGAAAGCGTACCGCCAGTAAAAGAAGAATAAGCAGCAAGAGCAAGCGCTTTACCTGCTTGGCCTTTTTGTGCCATTGGATAACCATCAAAGGCGGTCACTACTGTTGAAGAACAACCTGGAGCATTGATCAATATTGACGAGGTAGACCCACCAAAAACGGCACCGTAATAAACGCCTGCCATTAAGATCATACCTGATGCAGGATCAAGTCCGTAGCTAATAGGGATCATTAAGGCAATGGCTGAAATTGGACCAAGACCAGGCAGCATGCCAATAAATGTTCCTACAAAACAACCGACCATTACCATCATTAAATTGGTTGGCATTATTGCGGTTGATAAGCCAGCTAAAATTCCATCTAACATAATTAAGTCCTAGGGTTTACCAAGCAAGAAAAAGATAACCGGGTTCTAGATAGATATCTAAACCTTTGGTAAGAAGTAACCAGAATCCTGTAACAAAAGGAAACGAAGCGCCAAATAAAATGGGTTTACGACGTTCACCTAAAAGGTAGAATCCTGCCAGTAAAAACAAGCTTGTAGCCAGAACAAACCCCAACCATGTTAAGCCAATGCCATACAGCACCATTAAAGTGATAAAACCAAATAAGAGTTTCCAATTAAAACCTAAAACAGGACCACTTTTCTCATCGGGTTGAGCTGAAACAATCAGGAGCAGTGAGAGAAAAATGCCAGCAAAAGTGAGCATATAAGGTAAGGTTCGAGCGGTGAAGGGTTCGTATTCATCGCCTGGAAATAAAGGAATTAAACTGGTTTGATAGCCATAGCAGAGGCAAACAAGTAGAAAAATGATAGCGCCAACGCGATCTCGGCATAGTAGAGAAGAGTTAGAGTACGACATGAGTTCTCTCCATAAATCCATTAAAGAAAGGTAGATTGAATTGGATAAAGAAAGCTGCCTTGAACTAACGGTGCAAGGAGGATGTAGCAGGAACATTAATGAGTCATATCCGGGGAATCATTAATTATTCAAGGCAGCTAAAGAAGTATTATTTCAAGAAGCCAAGCTCACGCATAAGGTTACCCATCAGCAGTTCTTGCTCTTCAAGGAAGACATAAAAGTCTTTGTCGGCTTTGTAGTTATCAATCCAACCATTACGGTCACGAACAACTGCCCATTGCTCTGTTTCATAAATCTTATCAAAGGCTTGCGTGTACTCGTCGATTTTCGCTTGCGGTGTTCCTGGTGCTGCGAAGAACCCTCGCCAGTTTGCGAACACAGTATCATTGCCATATTCCGTCAGTGTTGGGATATCAGGTGCACTCTCTAAACGTTTTGGTGCTGTTATAGCTAGAATACGAACTTGGCCACTTTTTGACATTTCAAGCACTTCGCCTAGACCCGTTGAAAGTAGAGGTGTTTCCCCTGACAGTAAGGCAGCCATGGCTTTACCACCGGCATCATAGGCAATGTAGCGTACTTTTCTTGCATCAAACCCTTCGCCTTTAAAAGCAGCAGCAGCAACAAGGTGATCCATACTACCTCGTGCTGAACCGCCTGCAATTTTTACTGAACGAGGATCTTTTTCAAAATCAGCAACGACTTGTTCCCAACTTGTGTATTTTGATTCTTTATTTACAACAATCGCACCGTAATCGGCGATGGTTGCAGCAATAGGCGTTAAATCACGGAATGATTGTGGAAAAATACCACTGAGAGAGCGGATAACGATAGGTGTTGAGTTCACCATTAATGTGTCAGGTTGGCGCTCTGCAGTCTCGATTAAATGTGCAATGGCTTTACCACCACCACCACCAGAAAGGTTCTGGTATGACGCTTGCTCAATAATGTCTGATTTAAGCAATACATCACCGGTACCACGAGCCGTCATATCCCAACCTCCACCAGCACCACCAGGGATGATGAAGTGAATTTTTTCAAGTTCTGCCGCTATTGCTGAGCCTGAAAGTGCAAAAGAGGCTGCAATCATTGAAGCCGTGAACTGTTTTTTAAATGAAGTAAGCATGAATAACATTTCCTTATGGTCCAAATCTATCTGTCATTATTTTTTGAGATCTGATTGTAGAGTTAGCAACCTCTTTGGGTTGTTATCGTTCTATGTACATACTGCTTTTTCTTAGTTGTTGCGTAAATGTTATATGCCTAGGTGGTTTTTGACTAGATAGAGGAGATAATGGCTATTTAGAACATAAAATAAATTTTGTTCATAAAGTTCACGCTATTTTTTTGATAAAGAAAAAGCCATGCTTTATTAAAAAAAGCATAGCTTAGATAGGTTAGGGTTTAGTATTATTTAAACTTAGTGAGTTTTAAAAGCGCTTAACTTCTGAGTTAATGAGTGGCTCTCTTTTGTTAGCTCAGAAGCTGAAGTAATTTGATGGTTCATCTCATTGGCTACTAAAATAGCGGTACTGATCTCTTTCAGATTTTCTTGTGCAATTAGTGTTTCTTCTTTTTTTCTAATTGTGTTACTTCATTAACTTGGCTTTGAAGTTTTATTTTTGGTTTTTCTGTCTCTGTCATGGTATTTGCTGATGACAGAGAAACTAACTTTTCGGTTTCTTTTGCATTTTTAATGATGCTGTAAATTGTTGGATTAAACACTTTGCACTATCGCCTTCTTGATTTGATAGTTCTAATATTGATTTCAATTGGGTTAAGTTGCTAATAACACTAATGAACAGTCCGTTTAGCTCTACACTTTGTTGGTTAGAAATAGAAAATAATTAGTAATCAATGCTATCGGCAAGTTGGTCAGATGTATGTTGAGTAACCTCTTTATTCACACTGTTATTAAGAGGCTGTGGTAAAAAACATTGCGGTATTTAATGTAATAAAAATAGCAAGACCAGAGTTATGGCATACGTGTTTTGATGGATGTAAACATGATTGGAGCTGAAAAAATTGTGTTTTATAAGGTTTATTATCGGATTTGTATTCATAATCCTTAATTAAAATAATGACGATTTATCATATTATTTATAAATCTCTTCGCATTGGCTTCATGAACTATGATGCATACTTATGGTGTTTATGCTTGAATACACACTAATCCTCTTATTTTACTGATTCCTGTTAGTCTATTTTGGTTATATTTTAAATTTTATAGTGAGAAAAAAATGAATAAAAAACTGTTAGTATCTTTGTTGTTTTCTGTGGCTTTAATGGGTTGTGATGATGCAAGTGAAGCGATTGATAAAGCACAAGAGGCAGCAAATAAAGCCGTAGATATGGCTCAAGAAAAGCTAGAGTCAGTAGATCTAGAAGTGATTAATATTGAACAATTTGGTGATGCAGCGAGTTCAGCTTCTGAATTTGCAGAGTCAATTGATGAAGCGTTAAATGCGGATTACAGTAACCCTGAAGCACTTGTTGAAATTCAAGAGCATATTGCTAACGCGTACAGTTGTTTAGTTGAGGCATCATCAGAATCCACTGCGGAAGGTTTGCTGAATAAGGTTATGGCGACTCTCTCAGATGAGCAAGCAGAAAATTTAATTGAGAAAGGCATTGAACGAGCACAAGACATGCAAGAGTGTGTAATGTAATTAGTATCATCTCGAACGAGTAAATAAAAAAAGCCCCGTAACAATCGCTCTTTAAAGGCGTTTGATACAGGGCTTTTTAGTGCTTGTTAATCTGTCTGGTTAAAAATAACCGTAAAGATTACAGCTTGTCAGTTAGCTCGATAGCTTGACCGATGTAGTTTGCTGGTGTCATCTCTTTTAGACGAACTTTCTCGTCTTCAGGGATTTCTAAACCGTCGATGAATGCACGCATGCCTTCGCCGTCTACACGTTTACCACGAGTCAGTTCTTTTAGTTTTTCGTATGGCTTTTCGATGCCGTAACGACGCATAACTGTTTGCACAGGTTCTGCAAGAACTTCCCAGTTTTTATCTAGCTCAGCTTCAAGTGCAGCACGGTTGATCTCTAGTTTGCTAATGCCTTTTAGAGTCGATGTGTATGCAATGATAGCGTAGCCACAACCAACACCTAGGTTACGAAGAACCGTTGAGTCAGTTAGGTCACGCTGCCAACGAGATACAGGCAGTTTTTGTGCTAGGTGGCTAAAGATAGCGTTAGCAAGACCTAGGTTACCTTCAGAGTTTTCAAAATCGATTGGATTAACTTTATGCGGCATTGTTGAAGAGCCGATTTCGCCAGCAATCGTTTTTTGTTTGAAGTGACCAAGAGCGATGTAGCCCCAAACGTCACGGTCAAAATCAAGAAGGATAGTGTTGAAACGTGCAATCGCATCAAATAGCTCAGCAATGTAATCATGCGGTTCGATTTGAGTTGTGTATGGGTTCCAGTTAACACCTAGAGACTCAGTGATGAACTCTTCGCT
>JAAGZR010000022.1 GCA_024206155.1 Aliivibrio sp. | reverse complement strand
GCCCTGGAGGGTATTACCAATAATCGTTAGGCCGGTAACAGTACCTGCAAAGGCACCGCTAGCTGCAGTAATTTCTTGTACAGCATCAATAAATTCACCGGAAATTCGGTAGCCCGTAATTGTATTGCTAACAAATAAATCACCGGTAATTGTGATTTCACCACCGCTGATAACAATGCCACTAATAGTGCTAGTCCAAACAGGAGCTTCACCAGCACCTTGTGATACCAAGACTTGTCCATGGGCACCATAGTTTTCACCTGAAATACCAAGGGCTCCATAACGGCTAATTCTGAACCGTTCTTGCCCACTGGTAGTAAATCCTAAATATTTTTCTTCTGCAGGATTTCCATCAATAGTTCCACTGGTGACAAAAATACCAGTGTCATCTTGTCCTTCAAAGGTAATAGATGGTGCTGCTGCACTACCAGAGGCAAAGATACCAGTCTGGGCATTGATAGTAGTGCCTGAGAAAGATGTACCAGTGACATTAGTAAAGACACCGGAAGCACCACTAAAGGTTGTAAATTCTGCACTGGTTCCAGTTGCTGTTACAAAATGGCCACTGGTTGTAGCGACAGTTGTCCCTGTGATTGTGCCGCTGACATAAACATTGTCACCGCTGATTGTGCCACCAGTAATTGTTGGTGCAGTAATAATGGTATCAAAATTACCGGATTGAGCGGTAATAACTTCACCGCTAACTTCACCTGTAACAGTAATGCCAGAGGCAAAATAACCAGAGCCACTGATAAATAAATTTTCTAATACGGTAAAACTACCGCTAACAGTTTGGTCACCACTGAATTGTAAGTTAGCTGCAGTTAAGCTTTGCGTTTCAATTGAAGTAAATAAACCAGAAGCGCCGGTAACTGTTGTACCAGAAAGATAAGTAAAGAAACCTGAGGTTCCGTAGGTGGCTGCTAAGTTTGCAGTATCACCTGTAATTGTGGTACCAGAGAATGATGTAGCGTGTGAGCTAAACCCTGTAAGGTTTAAAAACTGTCCGTAGTCACCCGTAATCGTGGTACCAGACAGATTAGTTACATCAATAAAAGTTCCTGTTGTTCTTTCAAAAAACGCTGAGTTACCGGTAATTGTGGTACCAGAAATCTCTGTTGTAAAGACTGCTGTTTGACCAGTAATGTTTGTAAATTGACCAATATCACCTGTAATTGTTTCGCCAGATATCGTTCCTGTTGCATTAATATCATTCGCATTAATCGTCCCGCTATGCGTTAAGATTCCTGTGAAAGTAACATTGTCTGCACTTAACGTATCAATCTGTGCAACTTGTGCGTATAAATCATTAATATCAGCGTCGACAATAATGCCAGATACAACACCAAAGCTTTCACCAGTTACGGTTGCACCAGAGATGTTGTCAAAATAACCGCTAACAAAATCAATTGTTGTTCCGGTAATAATCGTAAAGTTACCAGAACTTGTTTCAAGGAAATCAGTAACAACATTATCAACTTCAATTTGACTTCCAGTAATTGTACCAGTGACAGAAAAACTGCCACTAACACTTAAATCGCCACCAACAATAACTGCTTGAAAATCTGAATTACCACTAACAGATAACGTATTGAGGCTAGTGTCTCCACTAACCCCAAGGTTACCTGTAATAGTTACGTTGTTATAGGTCGGATCTTCACCTACGTTGATATAGTATTGGTCAAGGTAATCCCTAAACCCACTAAAACTAATTTTTTTATTCCTTAACGCAGGATCAACTTCAAAGACGTGAACCAGGGTCAGAAGATCTGCATTAGCAATATCTACCGATTCAATCGTCGGAAATTGTGAGATCTTTCTATTGGCCACCTATTTCTAAAGTCAAGTCCTATCTGATATTATAGGACTGCTTATTTCTCACGAATTTCAATTCGAGGTAAAAGATCAGTAGCAAAAGACCAGATACCTTGGACACCTAAGACAAGACCAGAAGCAAGGGCAAAAACAACTAAGATTTCTGCCAAGGTTAAATTTCGTCGCACATAAACAGTTTTAACTTCTGGCTCAACGTAAGGTTGAACAGGAGGCTGCGCATTTGGTACTTGCTGGGGTACTGGTGCTTGAGGAGCAGGTTGTTGTGTTACTTGCTGGATAGCTTGCTCCAGGGCAAGACGACGCATCTCCTGAAAGTCCGGCATTGGCGGAGTTTGTTGCGCTACTTGCTGTTGTGCGGCAGCAAATTCAGCAGGATTTTGGAAGCGAGGTCCTTCAGGACTTTGATAGTAACTACCTGTTTCTTGAGGGATATTACTGGAAGGGACTTGATCTTCCATTACACTCGCGTTATTGTGCTTTGAAAGTGTAGCATTAATCAAAACATTTTGCGATGAGCAAGAACGAAGCCGGTGGAATCGTTAAAGCATTAGGTGCTATCACTGCTGAATTGCGTGGTATCCGCAATATTTTGTCCTCAATGTGGCATAGCCGCTACCAAGATGGTGAGACAGATTTAGTTTCTCCTGAGGTCTATTCAGATGAATATATTTCTACAGAGGAATGTGCTCGTCGTTTAAATGTTACGGATCAAACAATTCGTAATTGGATCTTGCAAGGCAAGAAAAAGAAAGATTTTGGTTGGCAGCAGGGCGTCCATTACATCGTCATGCCTGTTGGAAGCCATAAAAAAATGATTCGTATCCCCTGGAATCAATTAATTCTTTCCTACAGGAAAGGAGAAGATGTTAATCTGAGAACATTTGATTCAGTTAATTCTGTTGATTTATATTCCGGCGATTCTCGCAGGGTTTTAGATCACGTTCCTGATCCTTCTGTTCCTAATGTAGACGATTAAAATGACGCATCGTTTTGATGGAATCAACATATCTGAGCTTACTTTTGACAATTATCAAGAGAAGCTTCCTTCTAGTCTTGCCAAGCAAGTAGAAAAGTTTTTGCCGCCTGAGGGTTCTTTTGATGAAAATATTATGCGGCGATATGTCCAATCAATACGTGATTTTGAATTAGAGGATCCGAATAGCAGTATGACGTTAGCTAATCGTTTGCGTTTAGCTTTTCAGGATATGCAACCTGAAACTATTTGTAGTCGTTTCCCTAATGCTGATTTACCTTTAAAACGCCGACTGCGTTGTGTTGCTGAGTATTTAATACGCTCAGGAGAATTCGATAAGGTAAAAGACGATAATGGAAAACTAATTAAGAAGCGTGGTATCTTAGGAAAAATGGTTGTAATTTATCAGCCATTACCCAAGATGCTCTTAATTTTACAAAAACAAAAGCTTTTAAAAAATGGATAGGCGCGAAAAATTATTGGCTGCTGTCTGCGGCAAAGACCTTGAAGGCAATAGTGTTCGCTATGCTGATGCAACCGTCAAGCTAATTCTTGGCGATATGGGTAAAGAATATGTAAAGTTTTGGGAGATTGAAGGCCCTGGTGCAATGTGCTTTCAACCAAACAACTCTGAACGCACAATGTTTTGGTTGACTCTGAGTGAACTGCATTCTGCAAAAGAACAATCAGAATCAGAGGGTGACAAAGAACTATCTGAAACATTTCGTCAGATTTTAGATTCTGTTCAGAAAATCGATCCCTTGGCTGGTGCTGGCTACATCTTAAACGACCACCAGGGCATGCGTTATTTTTATATTGATTACAATAAAGAATCTGAGTAATGGGTCTCAAACGAGGTAACGTACGTTCAGAAGAATTTGAGTGGATTAGTAATCGTGATTTGGTTGATTCTGCCCACCTCCTTATGGGTCAAATTGATCTCGATCCAGCTAGCTCTGCATTTGCTAACGAATACGTCGGAGCAAAAAACTACTACACACCTAAGGAAGATGGTTTAAATGAGGAGAAATGGTTTGGAAATGTTTACTTATTTCCTCCAAGCCAGTCTTATTTCTGGCACAAAAAAAGTCAACGATGGAAGACAACAAGAGGTTTATCCCCAACGTTGACATCGGGTCATGCTCTTTGGTGGACAGCATTAAAGCGTAAATGGTTGTCAGGTGAAATCGAACAAGGTTTATATTTTTCTAATTTTATTGATATGACTATGTATTGCCAGGATATCTTTGATCATCCTGTGTGCATTATGAAGTCACGTCCAACTTTAATTCGTCATTACTATGCTGATGACAGGGTTATGTCAAGAAATACAGGTTGCAGTTTGGTTGTTTATTTACAACCCCGTAACAATATTGAAGAAGCTACCCAAGAATTTGTCGATCTTTATTCTGAAAAAGGCAGGATTATTGTGTAGGATATTAAAACTGAGAATTCGTTATGTCTGTTTTAAGCGATAAAGAGATCCGAGAGTTTGCTGAAAAAGGAATGATCTCCCCTTTTCAGACTGAGCTTATCAGCAAAGAAAACGATGTTCCAATCCTTAGTTATGGCCTTAGTTCCTATGGTTATGACATTCGTCTGTCACCTAATCAGTGCCTTTTATTCGGGGGCGTCCAGCATGGAATGTGTGACGCTAAGAACTTTGATCCTGAAATTTTAAAGGAGACTGAACTCCACGAAGACGAACGTGGCAAATACTTTATTATTCCTCCCTTTGGTTATTGCCTGGGGGTAGCTATGGAGTATTTAAAGTTACCTAGGGACGTTACTGTGGTTGCTGTAGGCAAAAGTACTTACGCCAGGGCTGGAATTATGGCAAACATTACTCCAGCGGAGGCTGGCTGGGAAGGCCATCTGACTTTAGAAATCAGTAACTGCACTCCTTTGTTTAATAAAATCTATGCAAATGAAGGCATTTGTCAGCTGTTGTTTTATCAAGGAGAACCTTGTGAAGTCGATTACCAAATGCGTAAAGGAAAATATCAGAAACAACCGTATGAAGTAGTCTTATCTAAGGTTTAAGAAAACGACGTGTATGGGTAGTACAAACGATTTGTTGATGGCTGCGGCTTATTAGCGTAGTTAGTGGCACCAGCTTTACCAAAGGGATCTCCTTCAAGAAAAGCTGGTGTTTGTCCTTGCCGATCTGTAAATGGTTGATCGTAATTCATCTTCTGCCGAAACTTTCCGGCTGAGCGTTTTGCTCTCAGAAACTTTTCAACACGATTTTGCTGCTTCTCGTTGCGAACATCCCCAGCATATGCAGTACGTCGCGTCTCATCGTCTAGACGACGCATATCAACATCATAAGCACGCTCTGGAGTCAGATCAGTAACGTGTCCACCAGAGCTACCTGACATTATTACTATGCACTGAAGTTATCATAGTTGAATTATAATTGAACTTAATTAATGACGATAAATCAGCATGGATTTCTTATCCTCTTTTATTGAAGGCAACGATGAACTGAAGACTCGTCTTGCCACTGTTTCAGATTTTGGACAGGAATTAGATAATGAAAATAATGATGTTCCAGTGTATGATCAGTTCAACACAGGAATTGCAGTGACGCAACAATCACGTCCTCGCACAAACCTGTCTATTGATCCTGGAGAACTACAACGATGCGGAGTAACGGGCACAATTCCAAGCGCAGAGCAAGGTATAGCAATGGGTGCGATGCCTCAACCACGACAATTGATGGTGGACATGGGGGACTTTGCACCGGAGGAAATGGAGATGGACGAGAAGAAACAACGGAAGCTAAAAGCTGGTTTGAACCAGTGACATCAGAGGAAGAGCTTGCAGTAAGTGATTGTCCAGGGGGTGTATGCCCTGTCCCTTGGGCAACAGATACAAGCGGTGACGAGGAAGTAAAAACACATACAGAAAAAACCTGGGATACTTATATCGAAAAACACAAGGAAGTGTTTGAAGAACGTCCTGTATTAGTTGATAATGTCAATCACCCTTCCCATTACACCGATGGAGGTATTGAGTGCATTGAAGCCATTGAAGCGCAGTTAACGCCAGAAGAATATAGAGGATACCTAAAAGGTAACGTAGCAAAATATGTTTGGAGAGAGCAGCATAAAGGGGGTATTGAGTCACTTAAGAAAGCTCAGTGGTATTTGACTAGGCTAATCGCTTTAGAATAATTATTAAAATAAAGCCAAATGTTTTAATAGAATGACTCGTTTTAATATTACTGCTTTGCAAGAGCAGGGCATGACTCCAGAAGAAATTAATGCTTATATTGCAGAACGAGAACAGGCAATGTATGGGGGACCTCGTAATTCAGGTGCCCCTACAACTCAATCAGATACTCCGCGTATTAAAGGTGATAAAGCATCTTTAGGACTTGAAAGTTCTACAACCGGTCCTCGTCCTTCAGACCCTACTCGATCTGTTCCTATTGAAAAGTCACCTTTAGGACTTGAAAGTTCTACAACTGGTCCTCGTCCTCAACAACCGAGTGAAAGTGATAGCTTTCAAAGTTTGTTAGATAATGTAAAAGAAAAAACAAAAAGGCCAGATACACCTGCAGTAGTTCAAGAAAAAGAACCTGAAACATTAGCTAATTTCCAGGCTATTCTTGAAAAATTAAAAGGTG
>JAAGZR010000264.1 GCA_024206155.1 Aliivibrio sp. | reverse complement strand
AGCATTATGCTGAATAGACACTGCGGAGTGGTAGTTCAGTTGGTTAGAATACCGGCCTGTCACGCCGGGGGTCGCGGGTTCGAGTCCCGTCCACTCCGCCACTACACCAAAAAAGCCCTAATCGAAAGATTAGGGCTTTTTGACGTCTGTATAAAAGTCAAATCATACAGAATATACGTGGAGTGATACCAATTCCGTTAATTTTATGATCTAATATGGCTCCTTATAAAGGAGTCCTTATGTAGCATCATTTTCCGAGTTTGATTAATTCCACATCCAATGCTCGACTTAGTTAGAATGTGTTATTTATTTTTTTTCATTTTGTTGATTGTAAAAGTCGCACTAAAATAGCTAATTATCTTAAAGTTAGCAGAGTAACCGTCAATAAATTGGTCAAAGCATATCTCGATGATAATGGTCATGAAGGGCTTCAAGAGAAAATACATTCTGGCAGACCTCATCGCTTAACAGATGAGCAAAAATTACAACTCAAAGAATATGTCAACGTAATACAACCATGCGAATATGGGCAGAAAAAGGTACGCGCTAAAGTAGTGCAACAACAGAAATTTGAGTATGCTTACCTTTTCGGAGCAGTGTGTGTCACTATAGGAGAAGCTGAAGCGATAGTGGCTCCCCTGAGCAATATGGAAGCCATGAAAGAGCAACTCAGATTAATTTCTCAAGCCACAACAGTTGGCAAGCATGCTATTGTTATCATGGTTCAAGCGAGTTGGCACCAGAGCTATCTTGCAGATGAATTTGATAACCTCACCATAATCCATATCCCACCTTATTCTCCAGAGCTTAATCCTATAGATCAAGTATGGAGTTGTCTCCGTCAAAATGAAGTGGCAAACAGGTGTTTCGAAAACTATGACGATATCGTAGAGACGTCATGTAGAGCGTGGAATAGGTTTTGTGAAGATAAAAGCAGAGTCATCTCACTCTGCTTCAGAGATTGGTTAAAGTTGATAAGTTAATTAACGAAATTGGTATGATTGTTTAGGGTTCTTAAATAAGGTGCATAAAAAATGGAGGCACATAAAATGCTTCTCCATTAGTGGGTTACGGATTATCAGTTAAAATTATTTTTCTAGTTTTTTTGCTTTTTCAATCATTTTTGTAATGGTAGAACCTTGAATTAAAATAGAAAAGACAACTACAGAGTAAGTCATAACAAG
Source organism: Aliivibrio sp. (assembly GCA_024206155.1). Lineage (GTDB taxonomy): Bacteria > Pseudomonadota > Gammaproteobacteria > Enterobacterales > Vibrionaceae > Aliivibrio. Next base: position 27,499 of record JAAGZR010000264.1, on the reverse strand, counting down.
TATAATTTCTCGCACATCAATATTCTTCTCTGGTATGACTAAAATACCAGCAGGAATAGCTAAAGCCATTGCTAAAGCTAATCCTCCTCGAAGTCCGCCCCAAGTTAGAATATTTACAGATAGTGGGTTATATGTTCTGAATCTTCTAAATCCAACATATGACAAAAAGACACTTATATAACGGCTTGCTAGTACTAGTGGAATAGAGATTGCCATTAATATCCAATCTTCTTGATGGAATTGGAATAGAAGCATCGACATACCAATAAGAAGAAACAAAACGCCATTTAAAAATTCGTCAATCAGCTCCCAAAAATTATCCAAATGGTCTTCACTTTCTTTTGAAAAACCAATATAACGAGTCCAGTTACCTATCATAATTCCAGATACAACCATTGCTAATGGACCTGAAACTTCAAGGATCCCAGCAAAGACATAACCTGATGTAGGAATACCTATAGTTAATAATAATTCCATTGAATGGTCATTTGTAGAGCTTATTAGATAATGAAAAATTAGACCTAGAACAAACCCATAAATAATACCGCCAATAGCTTCTTGTAAAAATAAAGCTGTTACACTACCTACTGTTGGTGCTTCTGAGCCAAAAGCAATCGTAAATAGTGTTACGAAGATAACTAAGCCAAAACCATCATTAAATAACGATTCACCTTCGATTTGAGTTGAAATGCGTTGTGGAGCATTCAGTTTTTTTACAATAGCGAGAACAGCAATAGGATCAGTTGGAGAGATAAGGGAACCAAATAATAAGCAGTAGATTAAATCAAGATTAATACCAATGAGATTGCATATTCCCCATAACGCAAACCCAATAAAGAAGGTTGAAAATAGCGTTGCCCCTAAAGCAAGTACAGTTATTTCCCATTTTTGATCTTTCAGGTTTTGTAATTTTATTCCTAGCCCACCAGCAAACAATAAGAAACCAAGTATTCCATTTAATAGAAAGTCTTCAAAATTTATTTTAGTTAAGGTTTCGGTTGCCACCTCTCTTAGGCTAAACCAACCATTTTGCCCCGCGATGATGATCCCTAGTGATAGAATCATTGAACCTGCAGTGATCGCGATCGTTGTTTGCATTTTTCCTATCTTGCTATTAATAAAAGCAATTAGCATAGCAGCAGCTGCTAGAAAGCAGAGTGTGTTATACACAGACATGGTTAACCTCTAAATATGTTATTAATGTAACAAAATGTGATTAAGGTCATTTTCCGCTCTATTTGATAAATATCAAACTTTATTTCTAATTTGTGGAAATAAATCTATTTTGGACGTCTAGATTCCTATTCTATGTGTGATAGGATTGTAAAAGAAACGTATTATGGATGAGGCAGTACCGTGGCAGGAAGCAATAAAAAAACTCAAATAGAACAACAGTTATTAAAACGTATTCTTTTGATAGATGGTGGTATGGGCACCATGATCCAAGAGTATAAGTTTGAAGAGCAAGATTATCGTGGAGAGCGCTTTAGTGATTGGCATTGTGATTTAAAAGGTAACAATGACCTTTTAGTGCTTTCTCGTCCTCAAATTATCAGAGATATTCATTCTGCTTATTTAGAAGCGGGTGCTGATATTTTAGAAACGAACACCTTTAACTCGACAACGATCGCAATGGCTGACTATGACATGGAAAGCCTGAGCGAAGAAATGAACTTTGAAGCGGCACGATTAGCAAGAGAAGTCGCAGATGAGTGGACATTAAAGACCCCTCATAAACCGCGTTATGTTGCTGGTGTTCTAGGGCCGACAAACCGAACGTGTTCTATTTCCCCAGATGTAAATGACCCAGGCTATCGAAATGTCTCTTTTGATGAATTAGTCGAAGCCTACTCTGAATCAACTCGTGCCTTAATCAAAGGTGGTTCTGATTTAATTCTTATCGAAACTATCTTTGATACCTTGAATGCCAAAGCCTGTTCTTTTGCTGTCGAATCTGTTTTTGAAGAAATGGGTATAACATTACCAGTAATGATCTCCGGTACAATAACCGATGCATCAGGGCGTACTTTATCTGGTCAAACAACAGAAGCGTTCTACAATGCTTTACGTCATGTCAAACCAATCTCATTTGGTTTGAACTGCGCATTGGGGCCTGATGAGTTACGTGAGTATGTGAGTGAGCTTTCTCGTATTTCAGAATGCAGCGTGTCTGCGCACCCTAACGCCGGTTTACCTAACGCCTTTGGTGAATACGATCTCTCTCCAGAAGAAATGGCAGAGCATGTAAAGGAATGGGCTGAAAGTGGTTTCCTAAATTTGATTGGTGGTTGTTGTGGTACGACACCTGAGCATATCCGTCAGATGGCACAAGTGGTTGAAGGTGTTAAGCCTCGTCAATTACCGACACTTCCGGTTGCTTGCCGTTTATCAGGTTTAGAGCCATTAACTATTGATAAAGAATCCCTTTTTGTAAACGTCGGAGAAAGAACTAATGTTACCGGTTCGGCTCGCTTTAAACGGTTAATTAAAGAAGAACTATATGATGAGGCATTAAGTGTTGCTCGTGAGCAAGTAGAAAACGGTGCTCAAATCATCGATATCAATATGGATGAAGGGATGCTTGATGCTGAAGCGTGTATGGTTAAATTCTTAAACCTGTGTGCTTCAGAACCTGAGATATCTAAAGTTCCTGTTATGGTCGACTCCTCTAAGTGGGAAGTTATCGAAGCTGGACTTAAATGTATTCAAGGCAAGGGTATTGTTAACTCAATATCACTTAAAGAAGGTAAAGAAAAATTCTTACAACAAGCTAAGCTAATCCGTCGCTATGGCGCTGCTGTGATTGTGATGGCTTTTGATGAAGTAGGCCAAGCGGATACGCGTGAGCGAAAAATAGAAATATGTACTAACGCCTATAATATCTTAGTGGATGAAATTGGTTTCCCACCAGAAGACATTATTTTTGACCCAAACATCTTTGCTGTTGCCACAGGGATCGATGAGCATAACAACTACGCTGTTGATTTTATTGAAGCCGTTGCTGATATAAAAAGAACGCTCCCCCATGCCATGATTTCAGGTGGCGTATCTAACGTATCATTCTCATTCCGAGGTAATAATTACGTACGTGAAGCGATTCACGCCGTGTTCTTATATCACTGTTTTAAGAACGGTATGGATATGGGTATCGTAAATGCAGGTCAATTAGAAATTTACGATAATGTACCTGAAGATCTACGCGAAGCGGTAGAAGATGTCGTACTTAATCGTCGTGATGATTCAACAGAACGTCTACTTGATATGGCAACAGAATATCTAGAACGAGCGGTCGGAAAGGTTGAAGATAAATCGGCTTTAGAATGGAGAGCATGGTCAGTAGAAAAACGCCTTGAGCATTCTCTAGTGAAGGGAATTACTGACTTCATTGTTGAAGATACAGAAGAAGCACGAGTCAATGCAGCTCGCCCTATTGAAGTGATCGAAGGTCCTTTAATGGACGGCATGAACGTGGTTGGTGACTTATTTGGTGAAGGGAAAATGTTCCTTCCTCAAGTAGTAAAGTCAGCACGAGTGATGAAACAAGCCGTAGCACATTTAGAACCTTTTATTAATGCCACGAAAGATGTCGGTTCAACCAATGGCAAAATATTATTAGCAACGGTGAAAGGTGACGTTCACGATATCGGCAAGAATATTGTTGGGGTTGTTCTTCAATGTAATAACTATGAGATCATTGATCTTGGCGTGATGGTTTCTTGTGAGAAAATACTAAAAGTAGCGAAAGAAGAGAACGTCGATATTATTGGACTTTCAGGCCTTATTACACCATCACTTGATGAGATGGTTCATGTAGCTAAAGAGATGGAGCGTCAAGGCTTTGATTTGCCACTCTTGATTGGTGGTGCAACCACGTCTAAAGCACATACAGCAGTGAAGATAGAGCAAAATTACTCTCAACCTGTGGTTTATGTTAATAACGCTTCTCGTGCCGTTGGCGTTTGTACCTCGTTACTGTCTGGTGAATTGAAACCAGCATTTATTGAGAAGTTGGATTTAGATTACGAGCGTGTGCGTGATCAACATAGCCGTAAAACACCACGAACAAAACCTGTTTCGCTAGAAAGAGCACGAGCGAATAAAGTCGATATTGATTGGATTAATTATACGCCTCCAGCACCAGTAAAACCTGGTGTGCATATTATTAATGATATGGATGTTGCGACGTTACGCCAATATATTGATTGGACACCGTTCTTTATGACTTGGTCTTTAATGGGCAAATACCCTGCAATTTTAGAGCATGAAGAAGTGGGTGAAGAAGCGAAACGTTTATATAAAGACGCGAATGATCTTTTGGATCGTGTAGAAAAAGAAGGCTTACTAAAAGCACGAGGTATGTGTGCTTTGTTCCCTGCCAATAGTGTAGATGATGATATTGAGGTGTATACCGATGAATCACGTACTGAGGTATTGAAAGTGCTACATAATTTACGCCAACAAACAGAAAAACCAAAAGGGTTTAACTATTGTTTATCTGATTATATCGCACCGAAAAAGAGCGGAAAGGCTGATTGGATTGGTGGCTTTGCAGTGACTGGTGGCATTGGTGAGCGAGAGCTTGCTGATGACTATAAAGCCAAAGGGGACGATTATAATGCCATTATGATCCAAGCGGTTGCTGACCGTTTAGCTGAAGCCTTTGCCGAGTATTTGCATAAGGAAGTACGTAAAGATATTTGGGGATATTCACCAGATGAAGACCTGTCAAATGATGATCTTATCCGTGAACAGTATCAAGGTATTCGTCCTGCGCCGGGATACCCTGCTTGTCCTGAGCATACAGAAAAAGGAACATTGTGGGAGTTGATGGATGTTGAAGAAGCAATAGGAATGTCGTTGACTTCTAGCTACGCTATGTGGCCGGGAGCCTCAGTTTCAGGTATGTATTTCTCTCATCCTGACTCTCGTTATTTTGCGATAGCTCAGATCCAAAAAGATCAGGCAGAGAGTTATGCTGAAAGAAAAGGTTGGAACATGCTAGAGACTGAAAAATGGTTAGGCCCAAATCTAAATTAATTTCTTTTTAAATTAAAAATAAAAAATCCCATTAATAAATCTATTAATGGGATTTTTGATTTAATAGGTTTAGAACATAATTTTTACTTTTCAAATAGTTCTTTATGTAGAACTTGAACCGCACGTTTAGATTCTGACTCATGTAACAAGAAACATAAATTATGCTGACTTGCTCCGTAACAAATCATACGTAAATTGAAATCCTCTAAAGTACCGAATACTTGTTTAGCTGAGCCTTTAGAGTGACTCATTTGATTACCAATGAGGGCAACTAAGCATAAATTGTGTTCTATTTCTATTGTGCAGAGCTCTTCAAGTTCTTGCTGTGCTTCTGGTGGTAATTCAGGTGCTTTACCATTGGTGTTTGTTTGGTCAAGAGTGAGAGCAACACTGACCTCTGAAGTGGTGATTAGATCAACAGAAATTTGATATTTAGCTAAGATCTTAAATACTTCAGCGAGAAAACCGTAAGCATGAAACATATTTGGGCTATGCAATGTAACCATAGTTTGATTGCAGCGTAGGGTTAGCGCTCTAAATAGTGGAGAACTATTTACCTGCTGTTTAATCCATGTGCCGCCTTTTTCTGGCTCTTTTGATGAACCAACAAATACGGGGATTTGATGACGAAGTGCCGGCAATAGCGTTGATGGATGTAATATTTTAGCCCCATAATTTGCCATTTCAGAGGCTTCGCTGAAACTGATTTCAGGGATTGGTGAGGCAGCAGAGGCAATGCGTGGATCGGTTGTATAAATACCCGGAACATCGGTCCAAATCTCTAATCCACACGCATTCACTGATTCTGCAATCAAAGCGGCACTGTAATCACTGCCTCCTCGACCTAATGTTGTTGTATTCCCTTCGCTATCTGAGCCAACAAAGCCCTGTGTTACAACTATATGTTTTTGGCATAGAGGTATCAGTTTTTCTCTAGCTAAACGAGTAATTTCTTCAAGTTGAGGTTCGCCTTTACCAAACTTGGAATCGGTACGTAGTACGGTTCGAATGTCAAAGCGAACCGCAGAATTTCCACGTTCAATCAATAGTTGAGTAAAAAGGTGGGTAGACATTAACTCACCACACGCGACAAGGTGGTCAGTCAGTTTATCGCTAGTTTGAAAAGTCGCAGCGTCAGCCGCTTTTTCTATATCATCAAGAATTTCAAGAATAGCTTTTTCAGGGTAAATGGGGTCAGAAAGTTGGTCTAATACAGAAAAATGAATGGATTTTAGTTCAGAGAGGATTGCTTTTTTTCTTTGGTTATCTTGTGTGCCGTTGGCGAGTTCAACTAAAAGATTAGTGACACCCGAGCAAGCACTGATAACGACAAGGTGAGTATTTTTGTTCTGTTCTATGACATAAGCGCTGCGGCTCATTGCTTCAAAATTTGCAACACTTGTTCCGCCAAATTTAGCAACATTTATAGGGTTCACTTTCCTGTCTCCCGACTACATCCAATGTGGAAATAAATGTGAAGAGCCATAGCAAAAAATAAATAGCTGCTAGAAGCTCTCCACTTAAAATTAAGTGGCAATCGTAAGGATTCAGCCAATACGATCGATAATCTCTTCCCAATCAAGACTATCTCGGCACTGCTCTCCCTCACTTATTTGTTTGGGAGTTTGGGCTCCACAAATAAAGCTACCTAGGCAGTGCTCCTCTTCTGTGTATGTTTTATATAACAAAACATATGTTAACAATGTGCTTTTTTATGAAACAAATGTCAATCAATAGTAATGACTTTATTTGTATTTCTCCGATTTAAAGTAAATATAAGCGTTTTATGGCTATTTTCTATAGTTAAGTCACTCTAATTACTTCGTCTAATTGAGTTTAATTATTATTGTGTCTATTCTTTAAGCACCCTATATTTCAAGGAGTGAATGATGCACAGTTTTATCCCACCAAAAAGAACCCTTATGGGACCTGGACCTTCTGATATATCGCCACAAGTATTGCAGGCATTAAGTCGCCCAACGATTGGTCACTTAGATCCTCTATTCATTAAAATGATGGATGAAGTAAAAGAGCTACTTAAGTATGCATTTCAAACAGAAAATGAGTTTACCATTGCGGTTTCTGCACCTGGAAGCGCGGGAATGGAGACTTGTTTTGTTAACTTAGTGGAAGAAGGTGAAAAAGTATTAGTTTGTCGTAATGGTGTTTTTGGCGAGCGTATGCGTCAGAATGTTGAGCGATGTGGTGGAACTGCGATTGTTATCGATGATAAATGGGGTGAGCCAGTTTCACTAAATAAAGTTGAAGAGGCTTTACTGCAACATGCAGATATTAAGATCGTCGCTTTTGTGCATGCAGAGACATCAACCGGTGTATTAAGTGATGCTGAAGCCATTTCAACTCTTGCGCGGCAACATGGCTGCTTAACTATTGTTGATGCAGTAACGTCGTTGGGTGGTGTACCATTATTCGTTGATAAATGGCAATTAGATGCGGTTTATTCTGGCTCTCAAAAATGTTTATCCTGTACTCCTGGCTTATCACCAGTGACGTTTTCTGAAAGAGCAGTGGATAAGATGAAATCAAGAACTAAGCCTGTTCAAAGTTGGTTCTTAGATCAAAGTTTAGTGCTGTCTTATTGGAGTGGCGAAGGAAAGCGAAGTTATCACCATACTGCGCCTGTAAATAGTTTGTATGCATTGCACGAATCATTATTGATGCTTAAAAATGAAGGATTAGAAGCAGCGTGGAGTCGACATGCATTTTATCATCAAGAATTAAAAGAAGGATTAGAATCGCTAGGTATTCAGTTTATGGTTGATGAAGCGTATCGTTTACCACAGCTTAATGCCGTTTATATTCCAGAAGGTGTTAGCGATGCAGAAATTAGAAGTCGATTACTGAATGAGTATAATTTAGAAATTGGCGCAGGGCTGGGCGATTTAGCCGGAAAGACTTGGCGTATTGGTTTGATGGGTTATGCGGCCAAGAAAGAGAATGTCGCGTTATGCTTAAAAGCATTGTCAGATGTTCTTTAGAACATAAATAAAAAGCCGCTAAAATGTCAGCGGCTTTTTACTGTATTTCTATCTATTATTTTATTTTTGGCGTAACTTTTCGTCGAGTTGTACCAATTCAAATTTGTTATTTGGAAAGAGAAAAATGGCTTCTCTTCTAATATCTTCTGCTCTTTTTTCTTCGCCTAAAGCTTGATAGGCAATGATTAGATTTTGATAAAATGCAGGTCTTGGTTTTGTTTTAATAAGCTCTTTTGACCAAGTAATATAAGGCGTGATCAGCTCTGGTTTTTTGTTCACGATACCAATGGATAGTTGAGCAGATAATACATCCCAATTAAATCGGTCCTCCCAAATTACAGGGTTAGTTACTTGATTTAAAATATCAGGGTTCATTGGTCGAGTCGTTTCAAATTTAGTCAAAACCCAATTTGTATGCAGTGTTGAAAGCATATAAAAAGCAGTGACAATTGGCAGTACTAATGAGCTGACTCGTAATGTTATTTTACTGATATCACTAATGCGGTACTTTTTATATTTACAGCTTAGTTGATCTATCCAGAACAGAAGAATGATGAATGTAAACCAGTGCAGCATAGAGTGGTAAAACGGGTACTCTAATTGACTATGAATAAAGATCGGAGCAATTAAAGCGAGCAAAGCAAATTGTGTATCTAGTTTACTTTTTCGTATTTTGAGTAACACACCTCCCGCGGCAATTAACAAACCTAATATTGCAACGATGCCACCTTCTACGCCCCAGTATAATACCTCATTGTGAGGATGATCCATTGAAGGCAACCCAGGTTTATAGCTTGATGAAATTTGGTGTTGTTTTGCTGTATATAGGGTGTAATCAGCCTCGAAATTTCCATAACCATAACCGGTAATCGGCTTTTCTAAAAACATGTCTAGAGCTTGTGGAAAGGTATACCGTCTCGGGCTTTCTAGATCCGCTTTTTGACTAATTAATGATACTTTAGATAAATTATCTTGAGATAAGTTAAATAAAACAAAGCTACCACTAAAACCAATAATTAACGCTAATACCCAAGAAAAGAAACGTTGTTTCGTGCAATATTTCCACATGTATGGTGTTAATAAAATAAGGCTGAAAGCAGTTGCTAGCCAACCTGTACGAGACGCTAATACGACGATCAGTGGTAAGGCAAATAAGATCGTTGCATAAAGTAGAGTGAGTGCAATAACATTTTCACGGTATTTAATTGGTTGTCGAGCAAGGAAGTAAGAGGCGATAGCGAACCCTGTTGCTAGAAAACTTGCCATTACATTGGGTTGTTGAAAAATACCATAAGGGCGATTTGCCATAACGTTATAACCGAAGCTGTTCCCTTCTTTTAGAAAAAGATATTGGATATAGCCAAAAATTGCTTCGATTAACACTGAGCCTATGATGCACCACAAGAGCCACTGCTTTTGTTTATTTGAAAAGGCAAACTGCTGCAGAGTAATAAAGAAAAGTAATCCAGCCCATAAACCTAAAAACTTCCCTAAAGCTAATTGAGGAGAGGCTTCATGATAAAACAGGGGAAGAGAAAGTAAGCTAACAGCAAATAATAAAACCAGAGTTAAGGTCGAATATTTAATTAAACCTTGTTTTGCTGTATGAAATAAGGCAATTGCGATTGCAATACTTGCAGGGATCCAAGAGGCGGCATTGAATGCTAGGTGTAGCCCTGAACCTCCAGGGTTGGGTTGGAAAAAATGAGCACAAACAAAGAAAAGAACACTTAAGCTAAATAGATAGGATTTGGTTAATGGTTTTTTTATCTTTCTAGCTTCCAATTGTGTTCCTTGAGTGAGTAGCGTTGCCATGTTTCATCAATTCCTTATTACGAGCATGAGAATAAAAGTAAAGCCAACAAAATGATGGCTTTATTCTATCTGATCCAAGCAATAAAAGGCTTAATTATATTACTTTAGCATTGGTTTTAAGAAGCGTGCCGTATGAGAGCCCTCAACTAATGCAACATCTTCAGGTGTTCCCTCTGCGATGATCTCTCCACCACCTTGTCCACCTTCTGGCCCCAAGTCGATAATCCAGTCAGCAGTTTTAACGACATCAAGGTTATGTTCGATCACGACAATGGTATTTCCTCGCTCACGTAAGCGATGCAAGACGTTCAATAGTTGCTGAATATCGTGAAAATGCAGACCTGTTGTCGGCTCATCTAGAATATAAAGCGTTTTTCCTGTGTCTCGTTTAGAGAGCTCGCGAGCTAACTTCACTCGTTGGGCTTCACCACCAGAGAGTGTGGTAGCTGCTTGGCCTAAGCGAATATAAGACAGCCCTACATCCATTAGGGTTTGTAGCTTTCTAGCGATAACAGGTACTGGTTCAAAGAAAGTATGAGCATCTTCAATCGTCATTTGAAGAACTTCATCAATACTCTTGCCTTTGTATTTTACCTCTAGCGTTTCACGATTATATCGTTTACCTGTACATACATCACATGGCACGTACACATCAGGTAAGAAGTGCATTTCGACTTTGATTACGCCATCACCTTGGCATGCTTCACAGCGACCGCCACGAACGTTAAAACTAAAGCGACCTGGTTTATAACCACGGGAGCGAGATTCTGGCGTACCAGAAAATAGTTCACGAATTGGTGTGAAAATTCCGGTATAAGTCGCAGGGTTTGAGCGAGGCGTTCGACCTATTGGGCTTTGATCTATGTCGATAACTTTATCAAAATGCTCAATCCCTTTGATCTTCTTATAGGGTGCCGGTTCTGACGTGGTGGCTCCGTTTAATTGGGTATGAGCAATTTTAAAGAACGTATCGTTAATCAGTGTAGATTTACCTGAACCAGAAACCCCTGTTACACAAGTAAAAAGACCGACAGGTAATTTCAATGTCACGTTTTTTAGATTGTTGCCTGTCGCGCCAATTAACTCAACCTGTTTTTTCGGATCGGCTTTGATGCGTTCTTTAGGTACGGCGATTTCTTTAGCACCACTTAAGTATTTACCTGTTAGCGAATCTGGATTTGAAATAATATCTTGATAGCTACCTTCTGCAACAATATGACCACCATGAATTCCTGCCCCAGGGCCAATATCAATAATATGATCGGCGCTTCTTATCGCATCTTCATCATGTTCAACAACAATAACGGTATTACCAAGATCTCGAAGGTGATTAAGGGTTTTTAATAGACGTTCATTATCTCGCTGGTGAAGACCGATAGAAGGCTCATCAAGAACGTACATAACACCAACTAAACCGGCACCAATTTGGCTTGCTAAGCGGATGCGCTGTGCTTCACCACCAGAGAGGGTATCAGCACTACGTGATAAATTAAGGTAATTTAAACCTACATTGATAAGGAAATGCAGACGTTCATTAATCTCTTTCATTACTTTATCTGCGATTTGAGCTTTTTGTCCTTTCAGTTCTAGAGAACTAAAAAATGCCATTGAGTCTTGAATACTCATTTCACAGATTTCTGGTAATGTTGTATCACCAACAAATACACTACGCGCTTCTAAACGTAAACGCGTACCGTGACAACTTGAACATGATTGAGTTGAAATGTATTTCGATAAGTCATCACGAACAGAGCTTGATTCTGTTTCTTTATAACGACGATCAAGAGTGTTTAGTATTCCTTCAAAAGGATGACGTTTAACACGAAGATCTCCGCGATCATTACTGTATTGAAATTCAATTTCTTCTGAACCAGAGCCATTAAGAATGATGGCTTGGAATTTTTTTGATAGTGATTTAAATGGTGCGAAAAGATCAAATCCGTAATGCTTGGCTAATGAACCTAACATTTGGAAGTAATAATAGTTTTTTTGATCCCAACCTTTGATCGCTCCTTCAGCAATACTTAATTTATTATCTAGAACAATGCGGTCGGCATCGAAATATTGTTGAACGCCTAGACCATCACAAGTACCACAAGCTCCTGCAGGATTATTGAATGAGAATAAGCGTGGCTCAAGCTCTGACATGCTGTAACCACAATGTGGACATGCAAAGTTAGCTGAGAAAATTAGAGGTTCCTCTTTGGTATCATCCATATAATCGACAACTGCAATACCACCTGTCAGTTCCAAAGCGGTTTCAAAAGATTCAGCAAGGCGCTGTTTTAGATCATCTCTAACTTTAAAGCGGTCAACAACAACTTCAATGGTGTGTTTTTTATGTAATTCCAACGTCGGTGGATCAGAAAGATCGCAAACTTCGCCATCAATACGAGCACGAATAAATCCTTGAGCAGCTAAATTTTCTAAGGTTTTAACATGTTCACCTTTACGTTCTTTCACAATAGGAGCTAATAGCATCAGCTTTGTGCCTTCAGGCAACTCTAGCGCTTTATCAACCATTTGACTGATAGTTTGTGCGGTTAGTTCTACATGATGCTCAGGGCAACGAGGCTCGCCAATACGTGCATACAAAAGACGTAAATAATCGTAAATCTCAGTAATCGTACCGACAGTAGAGCGAGGGTTATGAGACGTTGATTTTTGTTCGATAGAAATAGCAGGAGAAAGACCTTCAATGTGGTCAACATCTGGTTTTTCCATTAATGATAAGAACTGACGAGCGTATGCAGATAAAGACTCTACATAGCGTCGCTGACCTTCTGCATACAAAGTATCAAAGGCCAAAGAGGATTTGCCTGAACCAGATAAACCAGTAATAACCGTTAGCTTATCTCGTGGGATAGTTAAGCTAATATCTTTTAGGTTATGGGTTCTTGCCCCTCTAACTTCAATCTTATCCATGGAACTCTCTCTACTTAAAGAATAACTAGAAGATAAGTATTGCACAGAGTATTAAAACAGCAAAGGGGTACTGGGTAAAAAAACAGTGGTTATATTAAGTTGGAGGTAGTATCGGGGAAAATAAAAACGCCTTGAGATGTATTACAAGGCGTTTATATATTTAGCATGTAAAGGTTTTATTTTTTACCTGTAGCTTGCTTTGCTAATTCTGAAGATTTTTTATCTTTTAAGTAAACATTTTCGTAGCAGTAGTTAGTTGCCTCGATGTAACCTTCAACGCTACCACAGTCAAAGCGCTTACCTTTAAATTTATACGCAAGAACACAACCTGATTGAGCTTGTTTTAGTAGTGCATCCGTGATTTGGATCTCACCACCTTTACCTGGCTCTGTAGTTTCTAAGATTTCAAAAATATCAGGAGTTAAGATATAGCGGCCAATAATTGCAAGATTACTTGGTGCTGTACCTTGTTCTGGCTTTTCTACCATGTTATCTACACGGTAAAGGTCATCTTTGATCATTTCACCAGCAATTACGCCGTATTTGTGAGTTTCATCGTCTGGCACTTCTTCTACTGCAACAATAGAGCAGCGGAATTGTTTATACAGCGCAACCATTTGTGAAAGAACACCTTGTTCTTCATTAACACACAAGTCATCTGCAAGTACGACAGCAAATGGTTCATCACCCACTAACTCACGGCCAGTAAGAATTGCATGACCTAAGCCCTTCATTTCACGTTGGCGAATATAGGTAAAGTTAGCTGCGTCGATCAGCTCACGCACATCTTCCAGTAACTCTTCTTTATTTGTGCCACTAATTTGGTGTTCTAGCTCGTAGTTTTTATCAAAATGGTCCATTAAAGAGTGCTTACCACGACCTGTTACAACACAGATCCCGTCCATACCAGCATTAATTGCTTCTTCTACACCATATTCAATCAGAGGTTTGTTTACGACTGGCATCATCTCTTTTGGCATTGATTTGGTTGCTGGTAAAAAGCGAGTGCCGTAGCCTGCGGCAGGGAAAAGACATTTTTTGATCATCACTGAGTCCTAGATAGACAATATTTTAAATTCGTTGAAAGCCCTTTGAGCCTCATCATTATGGATGCAGTTTAGCGATTAAACATAATGAAATGAAGTACTTTGAGTCAAACAATCATCTCGTGTAGCCATTAATGCGATTCATCTATGAATAATTAGTTAAAACTAGGCTTAATATTAAGACAGAGGTGCTGTTTTAACCCCATTCCACACACCAAATAAGGAATTATGGAAAATATGAATTCTAATGGTTGATTTGATTAACTACAAAGCAAGAATAGCGAAACGAATATACTAAGTATACCCATTGTAGTTAAAAGAGTGATCTCTGCTTTTTAGCGGTGTGAAGTAGTTAGAACCCTTTAACTGTGTCCTATTTTAGGAGGTTATGAAATGGATTCCATCTTTAGGGGTATCAGAAATAACCTTGAACGTGTTAGACTGAAGACTACTGTATATATAACCGGGTGATATGAATGTTCACCTCTAATCTATCTGGAGCAAACTATGGCCAGCCGTGGTATTAATAAAGTTATTCTTGTGGGTAACTTAGGGCAAGATCCTGAAATCCGTTACATGCCAAGTGGCGGTGCGGTAGCAAACATTACAATTGCAACGTCTGAATCATGGCGTGACAAAGCAACTGGTGAACAACGTGAAAAAACTGAATGGCATCGTGTTGCTTTATTCGGAAAATTAGCAGAAGTAGCTGGTGAATATTTACGCAAAGGCTCTCAAGTTTATGTTGAAGGCCAACTTCAAACGCGTAAATGGCAAGATCAAAGTGGTCAAGACCGTTTTACTACAGAGGTTGTAGTTCAAGGTTTTAATGGCGTAATGCAAATGCTTGGTGGACGTGGTCAAGGTGCACCTGCTGGTAGTCAGCAACAGCAAGGTAATTGGGGTCAGCCTCAACAGCCTGCTCAGCAGAATAATTTTGCACCTCAACAGCAGCAACATCAAGCGCCTCAGCAGCAAGCTCAACAAGCACCTCAACCTCAATACAATGAGCCACCAATGGATTTTGATGATGACATTCCGTTCTAGCGAAAGAGTAATGTTGTTATAGATAGAAAAAGCCTCGAATTTAACGAGGCTTTTTTTATAATGAGTAATCTAATCAATCAGTGATGTATAATTATTCTGTTACTGAAGCTTCGTATCATAAAGAACTTAATAAGATATTTGTATTACATCTAATACGGACTTAGAGATAGTTCAAAAATTTACATCTTAAATTGTGGCATGATCCAAAGCCAACTTTTTCAGGGAAGAAAAGTTTAATGAGAAGAACACCTAGTTTACGGTTGAGTAACAGATTAATTTCGTTTGTAACATTAATGGTCTCAGCCGCCATTTTTATTTTATTTATTGGTGGGACGATCTCATTTAAGCAGATAGGCAATGAATATCTTGAGCACTATTTAATTGGTGTCGTTAATGTTGTTGATGAAGAGCTTCTTCAGCCAGAGGAGGCAAAATCAATGACGAAATGGCTACCTAAATTATTAAAGGCAAGCAGTGTAGTAAGCATGGAGCTATCTTCACCCTCTGGTGTCGTATACTCTTTTCAAACCTTAGCAGTTATGCCTGATGATAATTTGCTATATCAAAAAACACTGCCTTTAGAGCTAAATAAAGGCTATTCCATTACTTTCAAATCCATCCCTCCTTATAGTGTTTTTAGTTATTCTTTAGGGGCGTTATTTTCAATTACAGCAGCTATTGCCGTCATTATCGTCTCATTATTGTGGGGCGTTGTCTGGTTAAGAAAACAACTGCATGGTTCAGAATTACTAGAAGAACGTGGGCGTATGTTACTGGCAGGAAAGCTAGATGATTACGCGGTAGGTGATGAAGAAGAATGGCCAGCAACAGCAAGCTTGGCTCTTGATAATGTAATTACTGAACTGAAAGATGCAAGAAAAGAACGTAGCCGTTTTGACACATTTATACGCACGCATACGTTTCTTGATCAACTTACAGGTTCCGCAAATCGAGTATTATTTGACAGTAAGTTAGAGTCAACGCTGCAAGAATCAGAAAGCCAAGGGGTTCTTTTATTATTACGTATTAATGGTTGGGAAGAATTAATTGAAGAAAGTGGAAAAGCAGTTGGAGATGAACTCATTGTTGAGATAGGTAAGCAATTAAACAATGTGATGAAACGTTATAATGACAGTGTTCTTTCTCGTTATTATCAATCTGATTTTGCTCTTCTTATTCCACAGCAATCACTAAAAGAAGCAAAAATTTTAGCTTCACAGTGTTTAAAAGTAATAGAAAAAATTAGCCCCCCTAAAAGTTTAGATATGGATAATTGGTGTCATATTGGCGTTAGTATGTATGTGAGCGGAGAGAGACGAGGTCGCTTGATGGATGAGCTTGATATGGCTTATCGTAGTGCATTATTACAAAATAATAATAGCTGGTCATTGTTTAAAAAACAGCAGCAACTAACAGAAAGTTTAGGAAGTGTGCGTTGGAGAAACTTGTTTGATGCTATTTTTTCTCAAGACCAATTAATTTTATATGAGCAATCAACCTTCTTGTTTGATGGTGCTGATATTACTCCGCTTCATTTAGAGATTTTTTCTCGAATTAAAGATGAGAATGGTGTACAGATCAAAGCTTCTCGATTTTTACCTGCGATTGCACAAGTGGGATATCAAATTAAGCTAGATGCTGCCGTGTTAAAACAAGTTTTCCCTTTATTGAACGATCCTGAGTTTTCGCAACATTCTTTTTCTGTACACTTGCATGTTAAAAGTTTACAAAATTCACGGTTTATTAGGCAGTTACAAAATCGACTATTACAAACACCTCGGTCTCAACTTCAACGACTAAGTTTTGAGTTAGTTGAAGGGCAAGTAGTCACTTACTTAGATGCTGTAAGACCAGTAGCAAAGTTAATAAAAAGTTTTGGTTGCCAGTTAATCGTCGAGCAAGCTGGAAGGACTATAGTAAGCACTCACTATATTAAGGATTTAAATGTAGATTACATTAAATTACACCGCAGTTTGATGAAGGATATCCATCAACGATATGAAAACCAATTGTTTGTAAGAAGTTTATTGGGTGCTTGCGAAAACACAGGTTCACAAGTTATTGCTGTGGGTGTTGAGAATAAAAAAGAATTAAAAGTAATAAAAGAACTTGGTGTTGACGGTGCTCAGGGGCGAGTTTTTGAAGCAGAAACAGCCTTGTTTCACCGTAAAGAAAAGCTATCAATACCTAAAAGAAGAAGTCGCTGGGAAAAGTAAGTTTTTGTGTTATGTAGATTACAGCATATCAGAAAAAAATAGAATGCTGTATGATTGGCCAAATTGTGCTTTTTTTGAGTGCATTGTAAACAAAATGAGAGATAAGAGACTAGCAATACATGAAGATAATTGATGCATTTAAAAAACTGAAACTATCTCGCTCAGTCAACGTCACAGCATCAATTGTGATCTTGCAAGGTGGTATTTACATTGCAAAAAGTGATGAAAATAAAGCGCTTAAAGAGCAAGTTTTTATACCTGTAAGCCAGCCTCAAGCGTGGAGAGATTCGCTTCTTAGCGCTTGCCAAAAGATGGACTTATCTAATTGTTGTGTAAATATCGTCATTGGTTCTCATTTATATCAATCGTTTCAAATAGAAAACCCAAATATCCTTAAAGAAGAATTGTCAGGTGCATTGCCTTTTTTAGTGAAAGATTTAATTAGTGATAGAGTCTCTGAGATCGTTGCTGATGGAGTGGGTATTACCAATGGGAAAATGCAGGTTTATATTTCTCAGGTTTCAGTAATAGAAACGATTATTGAGTTATTAAAACCACTTTCAATTCAAATTTCTAACGTGACACCTGATGAATTAGTGTGGAAATACGCTAATCCAAAACAAAATAGCTTTATGCTATTAAGCCACAGTAGTTCTGCTGAATTTAAGTTGCTTGCTTTTAAGGAGGGTAATTTACATTTAAACCGTTCATTACGTGGTATTACTGCTCCATTAACTGGCGCTCTATCTGATAGCTTTCAGCTTGACAGTTTAGCTTTGGAATTACAGCGTTCTTTAGATTATTTAAGCGCACAACTACACGTAGTTAATATTAATCATCTTTATTTCCGTTGTGATGATGAAGATGATGCGGAACTTTCTACTGAACTACAAAAGCGTCTAGGTGTGCAAGTCACTTCATTATTGGTCGATGAGCCAAGAGTATTTCGCTCTGGTGAAGTACTAAGCTGGTTAGGATTATTTAATACATTTGATATTAATTTATATGACAGCAGATTGAAGCCTAAAGTTGATCGCTTTACGTTACAAAATGTGATAATTAGTTGGGGGGTTGGTCTTGCTGTAGTAGGAATGATTGTTGGCTATTATCAGTGGAAATTGAATCAGCTAGACAATCACCTAACCGTATTATCTTCGCAAGAGCAGAGTTATCAGCAAGAACTCGGAAGCTTGAATCAGCAGCTTGAAAATCATAAACCATCCGCTGCAAAATTGGCTGCAATTAAGCGTTTACAGGAAGACATTGAATCTAAGAAATCATCATTAAAAGTTATTGATAACTTTGATGAAGGAATGCAAATTGGTTATTCTGGTGTAATGAGTAGTTTAGCTCAACTAGGCAAAGGGAACATATCGTTAACAAAAATTTATATTTCAGGAGAAAATGTAAATTTTGTTGGGTACGCTCGAACGCCAGATATGGTACCAAGCTGGATACAGAGTTTTGAAAATGAATTGCATCTAATTGGTCGAACGTTTGATCAGTTAGACATAAAAACCGATGAGAAAGGGTTAGTGTCGTTTGTCTTAAACACCAAATCGGCAGAGGAAAAGTAATGGAGTATTGGATTAAATCCAAAGAGGCATTTTTTGCACTTTCACAACGAGAAAAAATACTTATTACTCTGGTTGGTTGGTTCGCGGTCATTTTTATCTCATTTAGTCTGTTTATTGAGCCTGCGCTTGTTGCGAAGCAGAAGACTGAGCGCGAAACTTATCAGATCACTAATTCAATTACATCGTTAAAACAGCAAATCGAGTTAGCTCACTTTAGCTTACAAAAAGACCCAAATGTTGATGTGAACAAGCAGTATCAAGATCTAACGTTACAAAGCCAAGATTTAGCTCAGTTATTGTCTAATCGAGTTGCTGCATTGGTTTCTCCTACTCAGATGGCTCAGCTTTTAGAAGCAGTATTACAACAGTCGTCAAAGTTAACCTTGATCTCTATGAGCACACAGGCTTCAGAGCGCTTACTTGATGAGAATAATAAAGCCGGTTATTACATTCATCCGGTTAAATTAGTGTTGTCAGGTAACTACTTTGATATAGAAGCTTATTTATCAAGTTTAGAAGCGTTACCTGTTAAGTATTATTGGAGAAACTTCCGTTATGAAGTTAAGAAATACCCAACTGCAGAGCTAACGATTGAAGTATATACACTTGGTTCAAGTAAAGGATTTATCGGCGGTTAATATGAAGTTTTTTCTTATTTTATTGGCTTTATTTTCAAGCTTTACGTTGGCTTCAGATAGCATTGAAGGGCACGATCCTACTGAACCATTAAGTTGGACTAAGCCTGTAGGTAAAAAGAAAGTGGTGACTAAAAAACGTAAATATATGCCATCACTGCAAGCGATTACGTGCAGTGGAACTGAGCATTGTTATGCCGTGTTAAATGATAAGCCGATGAAAAAAGGCGAAAAAATATCAGGATATACCTTATTGGCTATTCATGAAGATAGCGTATCTATTGGTCGTTCTGGTAAAACGTGGCAACTTTCTCTATTTTCACAAAATATTAAGAATTAAGGTTTGAAGTAATGAAAGTAAGTAATGTCATCATTGGATTAATGGTTGCATCATTAACAGGATGCTCAATGGGTCATCGAGATCCTGTTGAAATTAAACAGACCTTAGATAAATCTATTAATGATAATGGCAGTCAGTTACTTGTTGATTTGCCCGCTTCTGTACAGGCAGATTTAATGCCAGAACTCAATGCAAAAACTAGTGAAATTGAAGAGCCTGTGAAGCGTTTTAGAATTAAAGCGAATGGTGTTAATGCAAAGGCTTTCTTTACCAGTTTAGTTAAAGGTACAGAATACAGTGTAGTAATACATCCTGCTGTTTCTGGTCGTATTACGATGAATGTTAACAATGTCACTCTAGATGAAGTACTTTCTTCTGTTGAAGACTTATATGGCTATGAAATTGTAAAGTCAGATAAAATACTGCAAGTTTACCCTGCGACTATTCGCACAGAAACAATCCCTGTTGACTATTTACAGCTTACTCGTAAAGGCCGTTCACTAACGACAATAACAACCGGATCTATCACGAATTCTGATAATGCTTCTTCCTCAGGAAACAACGACAATTCAAGTTCAAGCAGTAGCTCCTCATCTTCAGCTACAGGTGGAACAGAAATTGAAACCACCAGCGAAAGTGATTTCTGGAAAGAGTTAGAGGTTGCTATTTCAGTGATGATCGGCAATGGCCCTGGTCGCAGTGTCGTGGTTTCACCACAGGCGAGTGTTGTGACGATTACGGCCTCCCCAGAAGAATTACGTAAAGTTAATACATTTTTGGCCAAATCACATAAACGTTTGCAACGTCAAGTAATTCTAGAAGCTAAATTATTAGAAGTAACCTTAAGTGATGGTTATCAACAAGGCATTAACTGGACTAATTTAACGGCATCGATTGGTGGTACTAATATAACTTTTGGTCAAACTGCGGGCACGACAGCAGGGGTTTTACCCGGAATGGATGCGATTGGAACACTGCTTGGTGGACAAACTAATATTAAGATATCTGATGGCAACTTCGATGCCGTTTTAAGCTTTATGGATACTCAAGGTGATTTAAACGTTCTTTCAAGCCCTAGAGTGACTGCGGCAAATAATCAAAAAGCAGTAATTAAGGTTGGGCGTGACGAGTATTACGTTACCGAAGTATCAAGCGTAACAGGCAGCGGAGATAATTCAAATGCGTCACCAGAAGTTACTTTGACGCCATTTTTCTCGGGTATTTCACTAGATGTGACGCCTCAGATTGATGACAAAGGTAACGTGATGCTGCATGTTCACCCATCGGTGATTGATGTTGAGAATGAAATTAAAGAGATAGATCTTGGTGATGTAGGTGGCGTACTTCAATTACCATTGGCGAAAAGCTCAATTCGTGAGTCGGATTCTGTTATTCGAGCTAAAAGTGGGGATGTGGTGGTTATTGGTGGTTTAATGAAATCCCAAACTGTTGACCAAGTATCTAAAGTTCCATTCTTGGGGGATATTCCTGCATTAGGCTATTTATTCCGTAATGTCAGCAAGTTAACTCAGAAGACCGAATTAGTTATTTTATTAAAACCAACGGTGGTTGGAGTAGATACTTGGCAAGAAGAGTTAGAGCGTTCTCGTGATTTATTACAAGAATGGTTCCCTGACGAGTAGCGACTACTTTTATGTACGAGCAACATTTTGGCTTAAAACAGCTTCCGTTTACGTTAACGCCAAATACCTCTCTTTTTTATGGGTTACCGCCTCACTATGAGGCGATTCAAACCGTTTTGTCTGCCATCTCAATGGGAGAGGGCGTAATTAAGGTGACAGGAGAAATTGGGACGGGAAAGACGCTTGTTTGCCGAATGCTTATGAGCCAACTTCCTATGAATGTTGAATTACTTTACTTGCCTAATCCTGTTATGAATGGACGAGAATTACGGCAAGCCTTAGCCAAGGAGCTCTGGCTAGAACAAGAGGGAGATAGCACCGCTTTAACTGAGCTTATCCATGAAAAATTGATTGATATTCAAGCGGAAGGAAAGAGCGCAGTAGTGTTCATAGATGAAGCTCAAGCTTTGAGTGATGAAGCGCTAGAAACCCTACGCTTATTTGGTAATTTAGAAACGGATTACACTAAGTTACTTCAGATTGTACTATTTGGTCAGCCTGAATTAGATCAGCGTTTACAGCAGCATCATCTACGACAATTAAGACAACGAATTACTTTTTCAGTAAAATTACGCTCACTTAATGTGAATGAAGCGGTCGCATACATTACTTATCGAATGAAAGAGTCTGGGGCCCAAGTCAATCTATTTACCTTAACTCAAATGAAAGCGGTTTGGCGTGCGAGTAGTGGCGTACCTCGATTGATTAATCAAATATGCCATAAAGCGTTGCTTATTTCTTTTGCTGAACAATTGGATAAAGTATCTAAAAAAGCAGTATTTAATGCAATTCTAGATACGACTGATACTATCAAACCCAAGTACTATTTTCCCAAATTTTGGGGTTGGAGAGCCTTGTGAGTGCCACAAATAAAGCCCTATTAAACATAACAAAACAATATCCAGATATAGAGAAGAAAAAATATCTATCTCAAGCTGACGTTCCTAATATTGAATCAAAATTTAAAGCACCTTTCTTTTTTGCTGTTGGTGTCGTTAGTTCATTGTGTTTAATCGGGTGGGCAACACTGAGCAATACTTCAAATGCCATTAATAATGAACGTCAAGTGCCAGAGGAAATTGTAGAGGATGTTGTTGAGCGTTCAGAACATTCTGAGAACACTTATTTACCAGTCAATTCACCCACGTCAAAAATCATTACTCCGGAAGTAAGTCGTATATATTTGAATGAAAGCATTGATGAAAAGTCCCCAATCCATCATATCAAATTACCAAAAATAGAAGAAAACGCGGTACGTGTTGTAAATAGCAACATAACTCAAACAAAAGCTAAAGAGGCGTCAATTGTTCCAGAGACACCTCGTCAACACGCTATTAATCAGACTGAACCTCAAGAGCAATTACACGTTGAAGAAGTAGAGGTATTGCCTTCCGAACTTGCTCAGCGAAATCGTGAAGTAGCAAAAAAAGCGCTAGATAATTCTGACTTTAGTAGCGCGATTAAAGCCTATTACGGGGTATTGAAATATCAGCCTAAAGATGAAGATTCTCGTAAAAAATTGGCTGCTTTGCTTTATGGTAAACGAGAAATACAAGAGTCTGCTGCTATTTTACAGCAAGGGATAAAATTGAATAAGGACAGCGTCGATTTACGTTTAGCTTTAGCCAGTTTATTACAAAAAGAAGAGCAGCTAGAAGCCGCACTTTCTGTATTAGAATATATACCTTTAGGTGCATCTGTCGATTATTTAGCTACGCGTGGTGGTTTAGCTCAAAAATTAAAATTGATGGACTTAGCTGAAGAAAGTTACAAAATGTTGGTAGCGAAAGATCCTGATAATGGCCGTTGGTGGCTGGGTTTAGCTATTGTATATGAGAGAAATGCACAAGTTGAAAAGGCACTAAAAACGTATAAAAAAGGATTAGTGACACCTGGATTATCACGCTCTTCTCAAGTGTTTGTTCGAGATAGAATTAAGTTATTAGAAACAATGGAAGGTAATGAATAATGCGTCTTCAGTTAAGAAAAAGACTTGGTGATTTATTAGTCGAAGAAAACATTGTTACTGAACAACAGATTGAACAGGCGCTAGCAGCACAGAGAACAACTGGCCGCAAGCTAGGTGCAACACTTATTCAGCTTGGTTTTTTAACCGAAAAACAAATGCTGACATTCTTATCTCAGCAATTAGACATACCTTTAGTAGATTTAAATCGAGCAAATATTGATGCGAGTGCAGTACAGTTACTGCCAGAGGTTCATGCTCGTCGTTTAAGAGCGTTAGTACTGAGTCAACAGGGAAGTACCATCCGTGTTGCGATGAGTGATCCTGGAGATCTTGCTGCTCAAGAAGCATTATTCTCTCAGCTTAAACAATATAACATCGAGTTGGTTATCACCTCAGAGATACAATTAGTTGATAGTTTCGATCGTTTTTATCGCCGAACTAAAGAGATCGTTTCATTTGCAGAGCAGTTACACTCAGAACACGAAGATACTGGTGATTTTAACTTCGGTATATTGGACAGTGATAACGATGAAGTTACCGTTGTTAAGTTGATTAATTCACTGTTTGAAGATGCTATTCAGGTGGGAGCCTCAGATATTCATATTGAGCCTGATGATAAAGTATTACGACTTCGTCAACGTATTGATGGCATATTGCACGAAACCTTACTCAATGAAGTGAATATTGCGCCAGCGTTAGTATTACGTTTAAAACTAATGGCAAACCTAGATATTTCTGAAAAACGCTTACCGCAAGATGGTCGATTTAATATTAAATCTCGTGGCCAGTCTGTCGATATTCGTTTGTCGACGATGCCAGTGCAATATGGTGAATCGATAGTAATGCGTTTACTTAACCAAACTTCTGGTATACGAGATTTAGAAGATTCAGGCATTCCTGATCATCTTTTGGTCCGCTTACGTAATCAGTTGCGTCGCCCTCATGGCATGATCTTAGTAACGGGGCCTACAGGTTCGGGTAAAACAACGACGTTATATGGAGCATTAAGTGAGCTTAATCAACCAAGCAAAAAAATCATCACAGCTGAAGACCCAGTGGAATACCGCTTGCCACGTATTAATCAAGTCCAAGTAAACAGTAAGATTGATTTAACCTTCTCTAAAGTGTTACGAACTTTTTTACGTCAGGATCCAGACATCATTCTTATTGGTGAAATGCGTGATCAGGAAACCGTAGAGATTGGTTTACGGGCAGCACTAACGGGCCATTTAGTGTTATCTACTTTGCATACCAATGATTCAATTGACAGTGCATTGCGTATGATGGATATGGGTGCGCCGGGTTATCTTGTGGCCAGTGCTGTTCGTGCAGTATTGGCTCAGCGTTTGGTAAGAAAAGTGTGCACAGAGTGCTCAGTGCCTGATCCATTAGATGAACCACGCCTACAATGGGTGCAAAGTCGTTTTCCAAATCAAGCTTTAGTGCCATTTAGAAAGGGCGCAGGTTGTCAGACTTGTAACCTAACGGGCTACAATGGCCGAATTGGTGTCTTTGAGTTATTAGAGTTAGATCACCCAATGATGGACGCATTACGTGGAAATAATGCCGTGGAATTTGCTCAAAAAGCCCGTGAGAATCCAGAATACAAACCATTATTAGCCTCAGCGATGGAGCTTGCAATAGCTGGTATTATCAGTCTCAATGAAGTGATGCTCTTGGGTGAGGGTGATAACGCAGCCTCTCATCAGCCAATATGGATATAAGTGATTAAGCCATGGCTATATATAAATACATAGGTCGAAATGCCAAAGGTGTATCGGTATCAGGAAAGATTGAAGCGCCGTCACAAGAGAGTGCTGCAGAGCAGTTATTGAATGACAGTATTATTCCTATTTCAATCCTTTCTGGTGGAAAGTTAAAAGGCTCAGCACCTTCTGTTGATTGGAAAGCGTGGTTTCAGCCATCGGTTCCACTTGAAGTCTTAGTGATCTTTTGTCGTCAAATGTACAGCTTAACTAAAGCAGGCGTGCCTTTGTTAAGAGCCATGAATGGATTGACACAAAATAGCAATAATAAATTATTAAAACAAGCGCTTGAAGAGATCACAGCAGATTTGACTAGCGGCCGAAGTCTATCGATATCAATGAGGCAGCATCCAAGAGTATTTAGTACGTTGTTTGTCTCAATGATCCATGTGGGTGAAAATACAGGCCGTTTAGATCAGACCTTACTTCAGTTGGCTAATTATTACGAACAAGAGATGGAAACTCGCAAGCGTATTAAATCAGCAATGCGTTATCCTATTTTCGTATTGAGTTTTATTTTGATCGCCATGTTGATACTTAACGTTAAAGTCATCCCACAGTTCACGTCGATGTTTGCACGGTTTGGGGTTGAATTACCTTTACCAACACGAATACTTATGGTGACCTCAAGTTTTTTCGTTAGCTACTGGCATTTTATTTTAGGCGGCATGGCTGGTATGCTTTTTGCTTTTCAAACATGGATTAGTGGTGATGCAGGACTAGAAAAGTGGGATAAATTTCGACTAAGGATCCCTATTGTTGGCGATATTGTTACTCGAGCTCAAATGTCTCGTTTTTCAAGAACCTTTGCGTTAATGCTGAAATCAGGTGTAGCATTAAACCAATCGTTAGCTCTCTCAGCAGAGTCTCTTGGTAATAAGTATTTAGAGAACCGGTTGTTAGAAATGAAAAGTGGTATTGAATCTGGAACAAATCTGTCTACTACGGCAGCCAAAAGTGGGATCTTTACGCCTTTAGTGCAGCAAATGATTGCGGTCGGCGAAGAAACTGGGCAAATTGACGATTTGTTATTAGAAGTCTCTGATTTTTATGATCGCGAAGTTGATTATGATTTAAAAACATTAACAGCACGAATGGAACCTCTGTTATTGGTTATTGTATCAGGTATGGTCCTTATATTGGCTTTAGGGATTTTCTTACCAATGTGGAACATGCTCGATGTTGTCAAAGGAGGTTAATATGACTGCAATCCGTATGACATGGGCGACATTGTTCCTTGTCCTATTCGCTGTTATTTTGGTTCAGTGGGATAAAATGGAGCCAAAAGTTGAAGATACTGCATTGATGATGATAAGTCGTGATATCTTGTCATCGGCAAATGAGTTTAAAAATTATTGGGTGGTTAATGGTCAGCCCGCAAGTATGGATAAAGACAATATTGAGGTCACCTTCAGTCGTTCAGGTTGGCCATTAGTATTAAAAAATAACCATTTAGATTGTGAGCAATGGTTGCATTTACTGTTGCCAAGAAAAGAACAAATTGATGTAGTTACGATAAATGCGTATGAGAATTTAACAAAAAAAGAACAATACCAATGTTCTTACGGTGTATCAAATAGTAAATTGATTTCGGTTATGCTTATCAATGGCATATTTAAAGTCAAAGTCGGTTTTTTGGATGAAGGTTAAGTTATCGTTTTTTGACGAACAGTGTGTTATTTTTTACAAAAGCCCTTACAATTCAAAACAAAATAAGAAATAGAGAGAAGCATTACGATGAAGTACCAAAAAGGTTTCTCACTGGTTGAGCTAGTGATTGTGATTGTTGTGATAGGTTTACTGGCAACCGTCGCGTTACCTCGATTTTTAGATGTTAGTTTAGAGGCAAAAAAAGCCAGTATTGAAGGTGTTGCAGGTGGTTATGCTACGGCGGTTCTTTCAGCAAGAGCACAATGGGAAGCGGAAGCTCGTCCTAAAACCGATGGCAGTAATGCGGTTAGCTATGATGGTACTGAATTTTGGTTAACAGACCCATCAAAACCGAACCAATCCGATTTTCGTCCTGGTTACCCAATTTCGCCTCGAGAAGATTTAGATGGTAATGATACCGGTGATTACCCAGGGTCATTAACAGCAAAAGAGTGTATCTTACTCATGGAAATGTTACTGCAAAACGCACCTTATGTTACCGATGACAGTAATGATAATAAAGCGAAATACTTAGCAGAAGTGATTAGCGAAAACAGTCGCAATCAATGCAAATATACCCAACAAGAAAATGAAGGTCACTTCTTTACGTATGAGCCAGAATCTGGTCGTGTGGTGGTGACTCTGCAATAAAAGTTAATACCTTAGTGATAGCGTTGATTATGGCAAGGTACTAAATGAAAAACCGCTTTAAACCAATGGCGTTATAGTGGCAACTGTTTTAACAGCAACGATGGTAACAATGAAGTGCCATCACTTTTATAATTAAAGGGAGTAGTAAGATGAAAAGACAAGGCGGTTGTACCCGTATTGAGT
>JAAGZR010000263.1 GCA_024206155.1 Aliivibrio sp. | reverse complement strand
TTTCAAGCGTTTGTACAGTTCCATTGTGGTGATTGGCAGCTCATCAAACCATAACCATAAGAAAATAGCGCCTTCAGGTTTATGAATACGAAAACGAGGATCGGTAATTGCGGTTTGTAGCATCTTAACTGCAGCTTGAGATTTATGGCGATAGAAAGGTTGGATAACCTCCTCACTTAAACGCAATAAGTCACCTGACTCAATCATGTGCAAACCAATTGCAGGGCCCATACTTCCCGGTGCAAGATTGATAATGCCATTTAGGTTAGTGATGGCTGCTGTCATTTCTTCATTGGCAATCACAATGCCACAACGTAATCCAGGTAAACCAAGCTTAGAAAGGCTCATACAAAGAATGGTGTTTTCATTCCAAAATGGCGTGACTTCTTCAAAGATAATATTCGGGAAAGGGGTGCCATAAGCATTATCAAGAATTAACGGAATATTATGTTCACGAGCTAATGTGTCGAGTTTTGCCACTTCTTCATCAGTAATGACATTACCGGTTGGATTAGTAGGACGAGAAACACAAATTGCTCCCACAGAATCGTCAACAGTTAACTGGCTAAAATCAACGTGGTATTTAAACAAACCGTTATCGAGTAATTCAATCTCAGGACGGTAAGAAATAAAACTATCGACTTCTAGTTCAGAGTCCGCATAGCCAATATATTCCGGAGCAAGAGGCAGTAAAATTCTCTTTTTTGAACCATCCGCATAAGTGCCTGCTAAAAGGTTAAATAGACTGAAGAAAGCACTTTGAGAACCATTGGTTAGAGAGATGTTTTTCTCTGAAATATCCCAACCGTAAGTCTCTTTTAGTAGTTTTGCTAATGCTTTAACAAAAGAGTCTTTACCTTGTGGCCCATCATAATTTGCCATTGCAGCAACCAGTTCACCAGAATCGAGCATTTCCTGTGAGGCGCTTTTAAAGTAGTCGAGCATGGCTGGAATGCCGGCAGGGTTGCCACCACCGAGCATGATTGCTCCAGGGGTACGTAAGCCATCATTTAGATCATCCATTAATTGGGTGATCCCACTGTAACGAGTAAATTTTTCGCCAAATTGAGTAAACTTCATTACGACTACCGCGCTATTTGTTGAGTCTGAGCATTGATTATTTTAACAACATACCTCAACACCAAACAGAGATAAAGAGCCAAGATAAGCCCTAATTTTATTGATTAAGCCGTAAACTCACTGTGAATTTTAAGAAAGTGCTTATTTTTGCTACTCCCAAAGAGGGCTGCGAGGTATACTTCTTAGTTATATTTATCAACCATCGCGCGAATTAAATTATGCAAAAATACGATATCAAAACCTTCCAGGGAATGATCCTCGCGCTGCAGGATTATTGGGCACAAAACGGTTGTACGATTGTACAGCCTCTAGATATGGAAGTCGGCGCTGGTACATCTCACCCAATGACATGTCTACGTGCACTTGGCCCAGAGCCAATGGCTACCGCTTATGTTCAACCATCTCGTCGTCCTACGGATGGCCGTTATGGTGAAAACCCGAACCGTCTACAGCACTACTATCAATTTCAGGTAGCGTTAAAGCCTTCTCCAGATAATATTCAAGAGCTGTACCTAGGTTCTTTAGAAGTGCTTGGTATCGATCCACTTGTTCATGATATTCGTTTCGTAGAAGACAACTGGGAAAACCCTACATTGGGTGCGTGGGGCCTAGGTTGGGAAATCTGGCTAAACGGTATGGAAGTAACGCAATTTACTTACTTCCAACAAGTAGGTGGTCTTGAGTGTAAACCAGTAACGGGTGAAATCACTTACGGTATTGAGCGTCTTGCTATGTACATTCAAGAAGTGGACTCAGTTTACGATCTTGTATGGAACCATGGTCCTCAAGGCGTGGTTACTTATGGTGACATCTTCCATCAAAACGAAGTTGAGCAATCGACTTACAACTTTGAACACGCCGATGTTGACTTCCTATTTGGTTTCTTCGAACAGTGTGAGAAAGAGTGTAAAGAGCTGCTTGAACTTGAAAAGCCTCTGCCTCTTCCAGCGTACGAGCGCATTCTAAAAGCAGGTCACGCATTCAACTTGCTAGATGCACGTAAAGCGATCTCTGTAACAGAACGTCAGCGTTACATCCTTCGTATTCGTAACCTAACTAAATCGGTTGCAGAAGCATACTATGCATCACGTGAAGCGCTAGGTTTCCCTATGTGTCGTTCTAATAAACCGACAGCAACTGAGGAGAAGTAATCATGGCGAAGAATTTTCTAATCGAACTAGGTACTGAAGAGCTTCCACCAACAGCGCTTCGTTCATTAGCGGAAGCATTTGCTTCTAACTTTGAAGCTGGCCTTAAAGCGGCTGATTTAGCACACCAAGGTGTTAAATGGTATGCAACTCCTCGTCGTTTAGCGCTTAAAGTTGCTGAATTAGATGAAGGTCAAGCAGATAAAATCGTTGAAAAACGTGGCCCAGCTATCGCATCTGCATTTGATGCGGATGGTAATCCAACTAAAGCGGCTCAAGGTTGGGCTCGTGGTAACGGTATTACGGTTGAACAAGCTGAGCGTCTAAAAACAGATAAAGGCGAATGGCTACTTCATAAAGAAGCAGTGAAAGGCCAACCTGTACAAGAGCTTGTTGTTGAATTAGCAGCAAAAGCATTAGCAGGTTTACCAATTCCTAAAGCAATGCGTTGGGGTAACTCAGATATTCAATTTATTCGTCCAGTAAAAACACTGACTATCCTATTGGGTGACGAACTGATTGAAGGTTCTATCTTAGGCGTTGCTTCTGCTCGTACACTTCGTGGTCATCGTTTCATGGGTGAAAGCGAGTTTACGATCGATTCTGCTGAACAATACCCTGCGATCTTAGAAGAGCGTGGTAAAGTAATGGCTGACTACGATGCGCGTAAAGCGATCATCCTTGCTGATGCTCAAAAAGCAGCCGCAGCAGTAGGCGGTACAGCGGATCTAGAAGATGACTTAGTAGAAGAAGTAACTTCTCTTGTTGAATGGCCAGTAGTACTAACGGCTAAATTTGAGCAAGAGTTCTTAAAAGTGCCTTCAGAAGCGTTAGTTTATACAATGAAGGGTGACCAAAAGTACTTCCCTGTGTATGACGAAGCGAAGAACCTACTTCCTAACTTTATTTTCGTTTCTAATATCGAATCTAAAGAGCCTCGTCACGTTATCGAAGGTAACGAGAAAGTGGTTCGTCCACGTCTTGCTGATGCAGAATTCTTCTTCAATACAGACCGTAAGCGTCCACTTATCGACCGTCTACCTCAGTTAGAACAAGCTATTTTCCAGAAGCAATTAGGTACGATCAAAGACAAAACTGACCGTATTACTGAGCTTGCAGGTTATATTGCTGAGCAAATTGGTGCGGATGTTGAAAAATCTCAGCGTGCGGGCCTTCTAGCTAAGTGTGACTTAATGACATCTATGGTATTTGAATTTACAGATACACAAGGTGTGATGGGCATGCACTACGCAACTCACGATGGTGAAGATGAGCAAGTAGCTCTCGCTCTTTATGAGCAATACATGCCACGTTTTGCGGGTGATGAACTACCAAGCACAGATATTTCTGCATCAGTAGCAATGGCGGACAAACTAGATACACTGGTTGGTATCTTCGGTATTGGTCAAGCGCCTAAAGGGTCTGATCCATTTGCACTTCGCCGTGCTGCGTTGGGTATTCTACGTATTATCGTTGAGAAAGATTACAACTTAGACTTAGTTGACCTAGTAGCTAAAGCGCAATCTTTATTTGCACTTGAAGATGGCTCAAGCAAGCTAACGAATGCAAACGTAGCGACAGATGTGATTGATTTCATGTTAGGTCGTTTCCGCGCATGGTACCAAGATGAAGGTTTCAGCGTAGACATCATCCAAGCAGTACTTGCTCGTCGTCCAACTAAGCCTGCTGATTTTGATAAGCGTGTGAAAGCGGTATCTCACTTCCGTGAACTAGACGCTGCTGAATCTCTAGCGGCTGCGAATAAGCGTGTAGGTAATATCCTTGCGAAATTCGATGGCGAACTGGCTCAAGAAATCGATCTTGCTCTTCTTCAAGAAGATGCAGAGAAAGTATTGACTGAGAAAGTAGAGATCCTTGCTGAAGCACTAGAGCCTGTATTTTCTGCAGGTAACTATCAAGAAGCACTAAGTCGTTTAGCTGAGTTACGTGAACCTGTTGATGCCTTCTTTGATGGTGTAATGGTTATGGCTGATGATGAAGCACTTAAGATTAACCGCTTAACGCTGCTTAACAAGCTTCGTAATCTGTTCTTAGATATTGCGGATATTTCTCTTCTTCAAAAATAGGAAATAGCCAAATTTCATGAAATACCTCGCTTTTGCGGGGTATTTTTTTGTCTAGATATCGTATTTTCGAAAATTAGAGGTTAATAATATACCTAACAATGACTACAATTGATGTTCTCTCTTTTATTAGGCTGCTGATTTCGATGAAATTATCTGTGTGTACAACTCTTATCTCCCTTTCACTTATGGTTGGGTGTCAAAGTACCTCATTACCAATCACGGATAATGCAAATCCTTCTTCACAGAATACTCCGGTAGTCTCAAGTGATTCGTCGAATCAAGTCAGTGTATGCCCTTCATTGGGCATTCAACCTGTTACGGTTACCGTTTCAGAACTGTGGTCAGAAGGATCAGTCGTCACAGATGCTTACTCTGGCAATATTGCTCAAGTGAAGAATGGTCAGATAACGCTAACACCAAGCCGTCATAGTGGTGGATTGCTGTTATTAGAATCAAGCTCAGTACAGGAAGCAGAAGCAGAGAAGCGTGATTTCCAATGGCAGAGTGCCACGTTTTATCATATCGCAACCGATCGTTTTTATAATGGAAACAGTTGGAATGATCACAGCTATGGTCGCCAAACCTCAGTACAAGGCTTTAAAGGTGGTGATATTGCAGGGTTAACGCAAAAACTGGATTATTTAGCTGAGCTAGGCGTTGATGTACTTTGGATTTCGACACCATTAGAGCAAGTTCATGGCTGGCTTCCTGGAAAAAATGGTAATACACCAGAATATCCATACGCAGGTGGTGCCACATTAGATTGGACACAGCTTGATACTAATATGGGAACAGAGCAAGAGATGAGAGCGTTTGTTGATCTTGCCCATCAATTAGGAATGAGAGTGGTGTGGAGTATTGATACAACCCCTTCTCAACCAAGTCTTGCCGATTTACAGCAATTTTCTATTCAACCTAAAGACAGCAGTGAACTGCCAAGTTACTGGAATGATTGGCATCCAAAAGAAGGTCAGAATCTAACGCATTATTTAGATGCATTTAAAGGTGAAGATGGTCAGATCTCACAATGGTGGTCTTCAGATTGGTTCAATCCAAATTATGAAGGGATAGTGTCAACACCAACCTTCTTTACCAATAAACCAACAACAGCTGTGACTCAAGAAAGCAAAGAGAAAGAGGCGCTATTAACTCAATGGGTAACGTCATGGGTGTCTAAATTTGGTATTGATGGGATTGTTTTATTTCAATCTACGCCACAATTAACCAAACAGTTTGAGCAGCAAGGCAG
Organism: Aliivibrio sp.; assembly: GCA_024206155.1. Taxonomy (GTDB): domain Bacteria; phylum Pseudomonadota; class Gammaproteobacteria; order Enterobacterales; family Vibrionaceae; genus Aliivibrio. The sequence goes on along the minus strand of JAAGZR010000263.1, from coordinate 4,642 downwards.
CAAGGCATTTGAAGCATGGAAGAAAGACAATCAATATAAAGCGCTTGAAGGGTCTTCTTTTATTGTGATCGATTTAGAAAACAATAACCATTTTATCCCTCAAACGCAGTCAATTGAATCTCAATGTAAAACACAACTAAGTACTCAAACTTCCATTGAAAATAAAGTAGCTATGAATGCGTTAACCTGGTTTGATAAAGATAAGCAACAAGCGTTAACGGCTGATAATTATGCTCAATACAGAGATGCGGCCTCAGCTTTATTATTATCTCACGACAGTGTTTCGATTTGGTATGGCGATGAAAGTGCAAAACCAGGTGATATATATAGCATTATGAATTGGGAAGATACGACGGGACTGAATTGGTCATTGCGTTCTCATTGGAAGAAATTACTCTCTTTTAGATCAAATCATACTGCGATATCACAAGGAGACTATCAAGTGGTTAAGCAAGCGCCTTATTCTGCTGTTATACGTAAAAATGAATCCGATAAGGTGATGATCGTTTATACGGGTGAGTAATTTGGGCTGATATGACGAGTGTCATCAAAGTTTCATAAAATCAGAATGAGAGTGTGATACTAACCACATAGGTTTTGTGAGAGAGATGATAATCTATAGTTAGAATTAGTTGTATTGGTAGATGTTTCTTAAAGGAAAGGAGCTTATCATGACTCGTTTTTTAGCTATCTCACCACAAAGCCAGTGTTATTTATTTACCGTCGCTTTGGCGCTTAATTTATTAGGTATGGTATTGACCGATATGTGGGTACCTATGGTCGTAGGGGCAATTGTTACGACCGCATTATCTGTGGATGCTTGGGTTCGCGTTCATTATGTATTACCAATCAAAAAAGAAATGCGTAACTTGCAACATGAGATTGAAAGCATTCAAAAACAAGTGCGAGATATCAATACATAAACAGTATAAAGGCGACCTAGTAGTCGCCTTTATCATTTCTTAAGCTGAAAGCCCTTTACGGATTAGAAATCGGTAAGGCAGTGAATCAGTATCTTCCGCAATAAGTTCATGATCCATAAAACGACAGAAACTTGGAATGTCACGCGTGGTCGATGGGTCGTCTGCTTTGATCAATAGCGTTTCGCCATCTTGCATCTGTCGAATTGTTTTTCTAACCATCATTACAGGCTCAGGGCAGCGTAATCCTTCCGCTTCTAAGGTTTGGTTGGCAGTATCAAAGTTGATGGTCATTGTTGTATCTCATTACAGTTAAAGGCGATCAAGATCATACTGCTGTAAAAAAAATAATCAATACACATTGGCAAAGAACTGAAAAGAGCGTAAATTATTTATTAACAACAAATTAACATTTGAAGGTTATTTGGTTGTTTTGGCTATAGATATGAAAGCAATAGAAGGATCGTCATTATGCTTACTCAAATAGATCGCTTAACCATTTATTGTGTTCTTTGTTTCGTTACCATTTGCTCATTAGTATTACGCACCCCTGAGAATATCAGTCTACTTCCTTTAATTAGTCTTGCCTCCGTTATGATCGCGCTGACGATTGAGTTAAAAACCTGGTCAGAAAGTGAAGCCGCAGAAGAAAAAGATTATTAGAAATACCTTAACAATTAAAAATCACATTACTCTCCAACTTTCCCGTCTTTTTATCGTTCTTGATCCCAACAAGAAATGAATGAATTGCGGGATTTTTTTTATTTTTAAAACCGTTAAACTATGTAATTACCATTAAGGTATATCAAACATAGGTGTAGGTAATGGAATTAGAAGAAGTTTATCGCCGTGATTTAAATTTACTCATTGCACTTCGAGTATTATTAGAAGAAAACAGCGTGAGCCAAGCGGCTGTTCGGCTCAACTTAAGTCAATCGGCGATGAGTCGAGTGTTGGGACGACTACGAGATCTCCTTGGTGATCCGTTATTTACACGTCAAGGTCAGCATTTAGTTCCTACACAAAAAGCCTTAGAAATTAATGCGCAAATAAATCAACCATTAGAGTCTTTACGCCAGTTACTTACCCCTAGTGATTTTACGCCAATGTATTGTGATCAGCATTTCTTAATTGCGACCACTGACTATGCGATGCAAACCATTTTGCCTTACGCGCTTCCTAGAATTTATGAACAAGCGCCGAACATCTCATTAGAGTTTACCTCGCTTAATCATGAGAATTTGTTTAAACAATTGAGTACTGAAAAAGTGGACATGGCGATATGTCGACCAATTGGTTCAGTTTCTCCGCTTAAGCAGGATGTGCTAGGGCAGGTTGGGGTGCTGTGTCTGTTATCTCAGAACCACCCACTCGCTGGCTCAGTATTAACCCTGGATGACTATTTATCATTACCTCACGCAATGATTGCCATCAGCGATGGAGTAAAGGCGCTATTGGATACGGCGTTATTAGGTCAAAGAGAAAGAAGACAGGTACTTAGGGCATATCACCTAGAAGCGGCATTAGCCATTGTTGATAAGATGCCATTAGTGATCACGGTACCTGCAGATCTCGCTTACTTGGTTGCAGAAAGATATGATCTGGTTATTAAACCGTTGCCGTTTGAATTTACGCCGTTTGATTACTCTTTAATTTGGCATTCTCGTTGTGATTCATCACCGGCTCAAACTTGGCTTCGACGCGTAGTAAAAGAAGAGTGCGGTAAGTTAATTGAAAAACGAATTGAAGACATTGGGTTTGTATAGTTTATTATTCTTTAGATAAGAAAAAGGCAGCGATTAAGCTGCCTGGTTTACTGATGTTTCACATTAAAACTAAGCTAGGTAGGGCTTAGTCTTAACTCTTTTACTATTATCGATTAAATTTTGATAACAACACGGCCCGTGATTTGACCGTTGGTAATGTCTTCTGCTGCTTGAATTGCGTCATCAAGAGACACTTCTTTCGTTGCTTGCTCAAAGAATGATGCAGGAAGTAACTCAGCTAATTGTTCCCACGCTTTAATGCGTTTCTCACGAGGGCACATAACAGAATCGACGCCTTGTAAACGAACATTACGTAGAATGAACGGCATTACGGTTGTTGGTAAATCAAAACCACCCGCAAGACCACAAATAGCTACTGCACCGTTGTAATCAATTTGTGCTAATACTTTTGCTAGTACTTTGCTACCAACCGTGTCAATTGCGCCGGCCCATAGTTGTTTTTCTAATGGTTTTGCAGGCTCTTCTAGTTCACTACGCTCAACAATGCGTGATGCGCCTAATGATTTAAGCAGTTCACCATTTGAAGAAGCTCGGCCTGTTACCGCAGCAACTTTATAACCAAGTTGGTTAAGAAGCGTGATTGATACGCTACCTACACCGCCACTTGCACCTGTTACTAAGATCTCACCATCTTCTGGTTTAATACCCGCATCAACAATGGCTTGAACACAGAGCATTGCTGTAAAACCAGCTGTACCGATCGCCATTACTTTTTTAGCGTCTAGGCCTTTTGGCATAGGGACTAACCAATCACCATTTAGGCTTGCTTTTTCAGCCATGCCACCCCAGTGACCTTCACCAACGCCCCAGCCAGTAAGAACCACTTCATCACCTGCTTTATAACGAGCATCGTCTGATTGAGAAACAACACCCGCTAAATCAATACCAGGAACCATAGGGAAATTACGAACAATGCGCCCTTTACCTGTAATCGCTAAGCCATCTTTATAGTTTAAAGAAGAGTAATTTACATCGATTTTCACATTACCTTCAGGCAGTTGAGACTCGTCGATCTCAGTAACTGCAGCAATGGTATTTCTCTCTTCTTGATTCAGAACTAGTGCTTTAAACATAATGAACTCCATTAAGGATAAATAACGATCATCAAACGGTGTGTTTGAGCAATGAAATAAGTGTAGATGAGTTAATGGAATAAAAAAAATGAAACTTAAACATTAGTGGTATGCATTTATTGCATAGTCTATGTAGAGTAAATTTTATAAAAAAGAGTAAATAAGATCTTTACTTTTTATAGGATCGTGTTATTTTGCTTGCTTGCTCTAATGTATAGAGTTATTAATACAAGTAGTAAGTACAAGTAAAACCCTCAGAAATATCTTCGAAAAAGCTATTATCTCCGTGTTTCATTTCACTTTTCCAATCATTAATAATTGAACATTTCAGCAGATCGTTAGCAACGAATAAGCCTAACTGGATCTATTTATAATGTAATATGACCGTGTGCTATCGAAGTTGTGAAAATGCGTTGGCTTTATACCTGATATCGTTATCGGGCTATCTATTGTTCTAAAGATAAATAGATTGATGAGGTAAAGAACGTACAACTTCTCTATGTATAAATTACATAAGATAAATATCTCTTCTCAGGCTGAACAAGCGCATCGTATTGATGCATGTTTATACTAAAGTTAAGAAGGATATCTCATGTCTAAATCAACAGGCAGAAAGCGTTTTTGGTTCCACCAAGCGCGTGATACAAAAATCATCTCTAAAAAATAAGATGATAAAAGCGATACCAAATTAAGGTATCAACTCGAAAAAAGTCGCCCAAGCAGGCGACTTTTTTAGTTTTTACGGTTTAGAAAACGTATTTCTAAGGTCGTTCAAATACCGTTGCGATACCTTGACCAAGACCAATACACATCGTAGCGACACCAAGTTTAGCCCCAGTACGTTCCATGTTATTGATTAACG
>JAAGZR010000262.1 GCA_024206155.1 Aliivibrio sp. | reverse complement strand
GAAGCGGATCGTAAAGCAAAAGAACAAGCGGCGAAAGTAGAAGCAGAAAGAGTCGCAAAAGAAAAAGCAGCAGCTGCTGAAAAAGCACGTAAAGAAAAAGAGCGTGAAGCGAAAGCAGAAGCTGAGCGAAAGCAAAAAGAAGCAGCGCTAAATGATATTTTTGCAGGGTTAGAAGATGAGACAGTTCAAAACTCATCGGCTAAGCAGCAACATATTGATGATGAAGTGAACCGGCACGCCGCTATTTACACTCAAATGATTCAACAGAACCTATTGGTTGATGAAACCTATGTAGGTAAAAGTTGTAGAGTAAAAATTCAGTTAGCATCATCAGGGTTACTTTTATCTGTGACAACATTAGGGGGAGATGCTCAAGTTTGCCGTGCAGCAAAAACGGCGGTAACTAAAGTAAATGTATTCCCGATGCCAAAAGATTCAGATGTTGTTGCTAAATTAACAAATATAAACCTTACGGTTCAACCAGAATAAGGAAGCTCAAGTGCTAAAACGATGGATATTAACTCTCTTTGTTACTTGTTTGACATTTAGTCAAGTAGCAAGAGCTGAATTAGAGTTGGTTATAACAGAAGGTATTGATTCTGCAAGACCAATCGGTATTGTGCCGTTTAAGTGGCATGGTGAAGGTAAATTACCGCAAGATATCTCCGCGATTATTTCATCGGATTTACAGCGTAGTGGTAAATTTAGCCCAGTAGCAATCAATAAAATGCCCCAAACACCTTATAAAGATTCGGATATAAATTACGAAGCTTGGACTAGAATGGGTGTAGATGCGATTGTTACAGGTGAAGTAACACTTAATGCTCAAGGTAAATACGAAGTTACCTATAAATTAATTGATGTCGTTCGTGGTCAATTAACGAAAGGTCAATCAAAAGCGCTCAATGGCACCGGTGAATTGGTACTGACTCAAGATCATATTCTTGTAAATAAAATTGCAACACTATCGAAAAAACAGCTGCGTAAGTATGCACACCGTATCTCAGATGTCGTCTATGAAAAACTGACAGGAGAGAGAGGGGCATTCTTAACTCGTATTGCTTATGTTGTAGTTAATGATAAAGCACAATATCCGTATCAATTACGCATTGCTGATTATGATGGTTACAATGAGCGTTTAGTATTAAAATCAAAACAACCAATCATGTCACCTGCTTGGTCGCCTGATGGTAAAAAATTAGCGTATGTTAGTTTTGAAAACGCAAAATCACAAGTTTTTATCATGGATATTTACACAGGTAAGAGAGAATTAATCGCTTCTTACCCGCGTCATAATGGCGCGCCACGTTTTTCGCATGATGGTAAAGAGTTAGCCATCGTGTTATCGAAAACGGGAAGTTTGAATATTTATATCGTGAATTTAGAGACGAAGAAAATGCGTCAAATAACTCGCGGAAGATCGAATAATACGGAACCTTTTTGGGCTCCTGATAACAAGTCTTTAATATTTACTTCAGATCGGGGTGGTAAACCTCAGATTTATAGAGTAAATTTAAAAGACGGTTCCATAAAACGTTTAACCTGGCAAGGTAGTCAAAATCTTGGTGGGCAGATTACTCCAGATGGTAAGTTTATTGTTATGGTGAATCGCTCAGAGGCTGGATATAGTCTAGCAAAACAAGATTTAGATACTGGTGCTGTTCAGGTCTTAACCAAGACACTGCTGGATGAATCACCAAGTATTGCCCCAAATGGTGGCATGGTGATTTACAGTTCCATTTATAGAAAACAGAATGTACTTACAATGGTTTCTATTGATGGCCGTTTTAAAGCTCGCTTACCAGCGACAAACGGACGTGTAAGGGCACCAGCGTGGTCGCCATTTTTATAGCTACTAAATATTTAGGAAAATAAGGAAAATATAATGCAACTAAATAAACTTCTTAAGAGTCTTTTAATCGCACTGCCTGTGGTTGCTCTTTCTGCTTGTAGTTCTAGTGACAGCGCAACTAACAGTACTGCTGGCCAAGAATCGACAAATGCTGCAGAAACTAAAGCTGAAAATGGTGCAGAGGCTCAAACAGATACCACTGTTGTGACTTCTGTTCAAGTTGACGAAGTAATTACAGAAGCAGAAGTTCGTGCACAAGCAGAGCAAGAGCTTAGTAAAGTAAACACAGTTTTCTTTGCATTTAATAACTCAACAATTGCTTCTGAATACGATGGTATACTTGCTAAGCATGCTGCTTTCTTAAGCTCTTATCCTTCAGTTAAAGTAACTGTTGAGGGCCATACTGATGAGCGTGGTACGCCTGAGTACAACATCGCACTAGGCGAGCGTCGTGCTAAAGCAGTATCTAAATACCTACAAGCTCTAGGTGTTTCTGCTGACCAAATTTCTATTGTAAGTTACGGTGAAGAGAAGCCATTAGTTCTTGGTCACACAGCTGAAGATTACGCTAAAAACCGTCGCGCAGTAATAGTATACTAATCGATAGTTTATAAGGCTGACTTATATGAAATACAGTAACCTTAAGCGAATTATTCCGCTTACGTTGCTGGCTAATGCGGCGACCCTTGTAGTCGCCGCACCTGCTCCAGTCACAGATTTAAATGCGACTTCCAATTCTGCTTCTTCTGCTCCTGCATCTTCAGCGAGCATTGTGCGTTTAGAACGACTGATAAAAAGTCGTAACCAAATTCAACTTCAGCTTCAGCAGCAGCTTGATGGTTTATCAGAAGAATTGTCAGAAATGCGCGGAATGGTTGAACGTAATAGCTATGAGCTTGATCAAATGCTAGAACGTCAACGTCAGCTATATATTGAAATCAATACACTGAGAACAGCAAAGCCAGTACCAGTAACAACTCCAGGAGAAGCGACTGATAGTTCCTCTGGTGCTTATGCTGCTGATACCAATGAAAACGAAGCATATCAAAATGCAGTTGATTTAATCTTAAAGAAAAAAGATTATGCTGGCGCAACCAAAGCATTCCAAGATTTTGTTGCGGCCTATCCTGATTCTGTATATAGCTCAAACGCACATTACTGGTTAGGACAGCTTTATTTTGCTCAGAAAAATGACATAGAAGCTGCAAAAAGTTTTGCAAAAGTAGTGAGTTATGCTGATTCAAATAAACGCGCAGACGCTTTATTAAAACTAGGTGAACTTGCTAAACGAAATAACAATAAAGCTGCCGCTCAAAAATATTATCAAAAAGTGATTTCTGAATATCCAGATAGCACAACAGCGAAAACAGCTGATATTCAGCTACAATCGTTATAAGTAAAAACTAAAAAAGGAGCCGAAGTGCTCCTTTTTTATTGCCTCTAACTTGCTGCCAATAGCATAAGGCGTATAATATCCAGATTATTTTAAGATATTAATGAGCTGAGCAATGGGCCACATTTTAGACCACGTCGATACGGTATATCCTTTTCCTCCAAAACCTATCAAGTTAAGCGCCGATGAGAAAACGCAGTACATCGCGAAAATTAAGCAGTTGCTTAGCGATAAAAATGCGGTATTAATTGCTCATTATTATACAGACCCTGAGATCCAAGCATTAGCAGAAGAGACAGGCGGTTTTGTTGGTGATTCACTTGAAATGGCTAAATTTGGTAATCGCCATGATGCGAAGACATTAGTCATTGCTGGTGTTCGTTTTATGGGTGAATCTGCAAAGATCTTAACACCTGAAAAAACCATCTTAATGCCAACGCTAGAAGCCGAATGTTCGCTTGATCTTGGTTGTCCTGCTGATAAATTTACAGAGTTCTGTGATGCTCACCCTGATCATACCGTTGTTGTTTATGCAAATACCTCAGCAGCAGTAAAAGCGCGTGCTGATTGGGTCGTAACGTCAAGTATCGCTCTAGAAATTGTTGAACACCTTGATGATGAAGATAAGAAAATTATCTGGGGACCAGATCGTCATTTAGGTTCATACATTGCGAACAAAACTGGCGCAGACATGCTGTTATGGCAAGGCGAATGTATTGTTCATGATGAGTTTTCTGCAAAAGCACTAAAAGATGCAAAAGCGCTTCATCCAGATGCAGCGGTATTGGTTCATCCTGAGTCTCCAGCAAGTGTGGTTGAATTAGCTGACGCAGTTGGTTCTACAAGCCAGTTAATTAAAGCAGCGAAAGAGTTACCGCAACAGAAAATGATTGTTGCAACTGACAAAGGTATCTTCTTCAAGATGCAGCAAATGGTTCCAGAAAAAGAACTGTTAGAGGCTCCAACAGCCGGTGCTGGAGCAACATGTCGTAGCTGTGCCCATTGTCCGTGGATGGCGATGAACGGTCTTGTAGCGATAGAGAAGGCGCTTAATGAAGGTGGTGCCGAGCATGAGATCTTTGTTGATGAAGAAACACGTCTAAAATCACTTATCCCATTAAATCGTATGTTAGATTTTGCAGAGCAACTAAACGCAAATAAGTAATGCTTTAAGTAGTTAAATAAAAATGGCGACCAAGTTGGTCGCCATTTTTGTTATTGGGTTTTATTTATTCGTCGCGGCTTGCTTCAGCTTCTGCAAGTTCAAAACCACGCATGGTTAAGCCTGATAGCATCATAGGAACTGCGTTATAGATTTCTTTGAACTCATCTAAACCTTCAATGCCTTGCTCTTCTAATGTTGCTAATGCGGTTTCAGGATCAAATAGCATACTAATAGAAAGTAATACACCACCAAGTAGCGCATTATTTTCGCTCTCTTCTGGCATTAGTGTTTCCCAATCGTCACGCGTTAACTGCCAACCTTGTAATAAACCTTCAGAGAATTGACGAGTTTGTGCTGTTACAATCTCTTCATCATCAAGTTGACATGCTTCCGGCCATTGCCACTGACCAGATAAAAATGCTTCGCGATACTCATTCCATAGGTTAACTACAGCATTAGCGTACGCTTCTAAATCTTCTGCTGTGGTAAAAGGAGATATTTCTTCACCACCCCATAAAAAAGCTAACCACTCATTAGGATTGATAAGGTTTGGAGCCGCAGCCATCGCCGCAATAAAACCTTGTGTTTGTGCCTCTGTAAGTAGTTTATTTTCTAATTCAGGGTTTGAAAGAATTGCCGTAAGTGATAAAGACATAATGTTCTCATTCCATTCAAGTTTTTATTATTGTATCAAGAACTTTCAATATTGTCTGAATAGAAATTAATGCTTATCTTCTTGTATTGATAAGTTGCCTTTTTGTGAAAATAACTTACGGAATGTAACGAATAGCGAATTAAACTGATTTCAAATCAAAAAGTAGTCGTAAGTTTACTACATTGACTCAACTTCGAGATCTAATTCTAATAACATTGTGATTAAATGGCGATAATTACTAGCGTGGCATACTCAGCTAGTTCTATCGACTGCTATCGCACTGTTCGGGCAGTTTATTAATCTGGTTTATTATGGTTGGAGAGAGAAAGTTAATGTCTAAGAAAGGACCATTTTGTATCCGAAATGCAGCGGCGGATACATTTGCAATGGTGGTTTTTTGTTTTATTACGGGCATGTTTATTGAAATTTTAGTTTCAGGGATGACATTTGAGCAG
>JAAGZR010000261.1 GCA_024206155.1 Aliivibrio sp. | reverse complement strand
CTTTACCAGGAAGAATTTGATAGTTAGCAGCCCAATCATTGTATGGGTCAATTCCCATTTTATTGATCAGATTTTTTTTATCTCTTTCTTTTTTAATGCGTGCTTTTTCTTCAACACTTAAGCCTTTAGTCGATGCCGCAGCCGCTTTTTTACCTGTACTCGTTGAGCCCATAGGTAAATCACGTACGTGACCTACACTGGATTTTACGATGAAGTCCTTGCCAAGGTATTTATTTATTGTTTTTGCTTTGGCTGGTGACTCCACGATAACTAGAGATTTACCCATAATGTCTCACTAACGTCCTCGTGCTGAAATACAATGCTGCTCAAAATAACGATATCAACAGCTATAAATTAAACTTTATCTATATATTACTATTGAGGGAGGATGGCACTACGTCAACCACTTTTTTTACATTCGTTACTGAATGGTCGTAGTTTGGACAGTTGTTAATTAGATGTAATTTAGACACACCTTACCATCAAACTCCCTTTTTAATTAGGCCGACTCTATTATCATTTACACGTCCATAGCTCAAAAGGTGAGTTAAATATCTTGCACTTGCTCACAATAAAATTGTCAATCTTCACTGAATTTTTATTTTACTAGCCATGATTTACATCAATTGTATTTTCCAACCGTTATGCTTAAAATCCCTCTTTTATATAGCAAAAAATGAGTGAGATATGAGCGATAAAAAATCCATTTCTGAGGCTGATTTACTGTTAATCGCTAACCAAATCATTCAAGATCACGAGAACTACGTTGAAGGTATGCGAGCAACTAGCGTAGAAGAGAAAGACGAAGTATTAGTATTCAAAGGCGAGTACTTTTTATCAGATCAAGGCTTACCAACAGAAAAAACAACCGCTGTATTTAATATGTTTAAATACCTTGCTCACCAATTGTCAAAAGAATTTAGCGTTAAGTAAATTCTAGTAACTAGAGACAATAAAAAAGGCTGAAATAATCAGCCTTTTTAAATATAAAATACTTCACCCAAATTAAACGATTGGACGTTGCCCTTTACTGATTAAACGCATAAATACATTCTCCGCCGATTGACCAGCGATACCTGCAATTTTAGCGCCTAACTTTTTCTTCTGTACGTAATGAATCGCTAATACTTCGCGATCCTTACACGCTTTTGTTAAGTAATCGTCAGATGTTTGAATCGCATCAATTAAGCCTAACTCTAGCGCTTGTTTACCAAACCAATGCTCACCTGTTGCTACTTTTTCAAGATCCAAATCAGCGCGATGTTCATGAATGAAATCTTTAAATAATACGTGTGTTTCTTCCAACTCTAATTGAAATTTTTCACGTGCTTTATCGCTGTTTTCACCAAACATAGTTAGCGTTCGTTTGTATTCACCTGCTGTCAGTTGCTCAAACTCAATATCATTCTTTTTCAACAATTTACTAAAGTTTGGTAATTGTGCAACCACGCCAATTGAGCCAACAATTGCAAATGGTGCTGCGATAATTTTCTCACCAATACATGCCATCATGTAGCCACCAGAAGCCGCTACTTTATCAACAGAAATTGTTAATTTGATATTCGCATCACGTAAGCGGTCAAGCTGAGATGAAGCCAGCCCATATCCATGAACCATACCACCACCACTCTCAAGACGAACAAGGATTTCATCACCTTCTGCTGCAACCGCTAAGATAGCCGAAACTTCTTCACGAAGCCCTGAAACTTCTTTTGCATCGATGCTGCCTTTAAAATCTAAAACGAATAAACGAGCATCGCGTTTTAGCTCTAAGTCCCCAGATTTTGTAGCCTGTTTTACTGCCTTTTGTTTTGCTTTTTCGGCTTCTTTTGCAGTTTTTCTCTCTGCTTTTGCGCGTGCTTTTAACTCAGCATCATCAAATAAATGGTGTTCTAGCTCTTCAATCGTTGACTTATATTGTTCAGTCAAATTAGTAACTTCTAACTCACCTTTTGATGCTGAAGAGTTACCACTCACCGCTTTAGCGGCAATCAAAATGGCGATAATAGAAACAACCACTGTTGCTATCTTTGCTAAAAAGAGACCGTAATCAAACAAAAATTCCAATGTAATACCCTCTTAAGTATGTTTCGTGTATTGTACCTAACTTAACCCAAAGTTAATTCATCTAATGATAGAAATTCGGACTAAATGTCTATTTTTACGGCTATAAATCGCAAAAAAGAACAGAAGGACTTAGGATGAACGTTGAAATACAAGGATTACAGAGTGGACTATCAGGTTTCTGCTGACGCATTAAAAAACAAAACAATTCTCGTAACTGGTGCAGGAGATGGCATTGGTAAACAAGCAGCATTACATTATGCTGAGCATGGTGCAACGGTTATTCTTTTAGGACGCACCGTTGCTAAATTAGAAGCGGTCTATGATGAAATTGAAGCAGCTGGCTACCCAACGCCAGCAATTGTGCCTTTAGATCTAAAAGGTGCATCCAAGCAGCATTATATCGACATGGCGGAAACCATTCAAAGCCAATTTGGTAAACTCGACGGTTTACTGCATAACGCTGGTTTGCTTGGTATGTTGAGTCCATTCGAGCAATTTGAAGAAGCAATTTTCGACGAAGTCATGCAAATTAATGTTAAAGCGCAATTCTTAATGACTCAAGCTCTACTGCCTGTTTTACAACAATCTGATGATTCTCGAATTATTTTCACCACCTCGACTGTAGGTCATCAAGGTCGTGCTTTTTGGGGGGCTTATGCTATCTCAAAATTTGCTACTGAAGGTATGATGCAAACATTAGCACATGAAATGGAAGGTACTCAGATTAAAGTAAATGCTATTAATCCAGGAGGAACTCATACACGTATGCGTGCTCAAGCCTTTCCAGCTGAAGACATTAGCTTACTTAAAACACCAAAAGATTTAATGCCGTTATATGTCTATTTAATGGCACCTGAAAGTATTAACGTAAATGGTCAGTGTATTGACGCGCAACCAAAATAGTTTCTGATATTGATATAATACCAATCGTATTAAAAAAAGGGTTGAAACCATATGGATTCAACCCTTTTTATTTGCTTTTAGCTTAATTCAACACGTTAACTTAACGCTGTCTTGGTGCTGATTTAGGTGCTTTACCATTTGGTGAAAATTTACTTCTCACAGGCTTAGAACCCGCTGCTGGCTTCTTACCCTTACCGCTTGGTTTG
>JAAGZR010000260.1 GCA_024206155.1 Aliivibrio sp. | reverse complement strand
CCTAACGTAGTCGTTAATTCACTCGAAGTTACGAGCATAGGTGTCGACTCTTGCGAAATTAACTCAACTTTGTCGCCGAGAGTTTGTGCGCTGTATAAGCTAACACAGCTTAAAAATACCGTGAATAAAAACATCAAGGCAAATCCGGAAACGGTTCTTTGTACAATGGAAAGTTTCATTTTTCTAATTTCACTTTAATTCACGTATATAAAATACACCTTATATATAATTTTTTCATGTATCGCACGATATTTTTTCAAAAAAATAACAAAAACAAACATAAATCAAATTATCAACAAAGTCTCAACATTGGGGGTTGATTTTTTTACAAAGTAGTTAATGCAACTATATCTAAAATCACCTTTAATTAAACAGCTCTTAATGTAAAAAAGAGTTCGCACCACTTTTAGTAATTTAGAAAGGTAAGATCGTATTCGATTAATTGACAAGCAATCCACTAAATATACGTTCAGTAATAAGATGAAATGCTAACTATCATGATTTAAAGAGGCGGCATCGTGTATGTGACAAAAAATAAGTGGTTAGGTAGCGGGACACTATCGACAGGCTGTATTCACTTAGAGGTATTGTATGGGGAGAGTTCAACGTAATATTGGTGGTAAAGAAAAAAGAAATACTGCTCAATAGGACTCATAATTAGTAATGTTAACTATATCATATTGATTCGATGACATTTAATTTATTATTAATTTCTTTAATTAAGGTCATTCAAAGTTATAAATGTTACTGTCCAAAGTCGACATTATATTTAGAAAGACCCTTTTTATTTTATTACTTACCGAAGTTATCCGTCATTTCCGATGGTGGTGGCGCCATTTCTGGTACCGTATCGTGATTGCCTGCAATCAATTCTCCAAAATGAAACAACCCGTATTCACCAACTTTCATTTTGTGCCACTCTTCATTATCTGTTAATGGACGAGTTACTACGACAGAAACCACATCATTTGGCGTTGTTTCTTTATGAAAATCAATCGTGACATCTTCATCAATCAAGGACGCTTGGCCAAAAGGGGCACGTCTTGTGATCCAATGTAAGTTATTCGAGCAATAAGTCATTAAATACTCACCGTCGCTCAAAAGCATATTAAATACGCCTAATCCTCGAAGGTGGTCACAGCACTCAGAGACAAACTCAAACATTAACATCATATCTTGCGGCGGCTCTGGGTATTTATCCTCTAATTGATTTAATAACCAGCAAAAAGCACGCTCACTGTCTGTTTCACCTACAGGTCGAAAACGCCCTGTCGATAACTCATCAAACCCAGTCAACTGACCATTATGAGCAAACGTCCAATACTTCCCCCATAACTCTCGCGTAAAAGGATGTGTATTTTCTAGGTTAACGTCACCGCGATTTGCTTGTCGAATATGACTGATAACCGCTTTACTTTTGATAGGGTAATCTTGTACAAGCTTCGCTATCTTTGAGTGACAACTCGGTTTTGGGTCTTTAAATGTGCGAAATCCTTTCCCTTCATAAAAAGTAATTCCCCAACCGTCACGATGCGGTCCGGTATTGCCACCACGCTGAACTAGCCCTTTAAAACTAAAACAAATATCGGTTGGTACGTTTGCACTCATTCCGAGTAATTCACACATATTTGCGCTACTCCTTTATTCGCAATCAAGCCAACATCAAACGGTTATAAGTTCGACATTGACTTTTGATGAATTATTTTTCCATTTCTTTTTCAATTAATTGAATCACGATATGGATAATTTTAATGTGGATTTCTTGGATACGATCCGCATAACCAAAATGAGGCACTCTAATTTCCACATCGGCTAAACCCGCCATCTTACCGCCATCTTTGCCAGTAAGAGCAATGGTTTTCATGCCTTTTTCTTTAGCCGCTTCGATAGCTTTTAAGATATTACCTGAATTGCCTGACGTCGATAAACCAAATAAAACATCGCCTTTAGAGCCTACAGCTTGAGTGTAGCGAGAAAAAACATGGTCATAACCAAAATCATTACTTACGCACGATAAATGACTTGGATCTGAAATCGCAATCCCTGGGTAACCTGGGCGGTTTTCACGGTAACGTCCTGTTAACTCTTCAGCAAAATGCATTGCATCACAGTGAGAGCCACCGTTACCACAAGACAATACTTTACCGCCTTGTTTAAATGAATCGGCAATGGTTTTGGCAGCTAACTCAATTTGAGCAAGGTTTTTATCATCAGCTAAAAAGTCATTCAGTACTTGAGCGGCTTCTGTTAATTCAGAACGGATCAGATCTTGATAAGACATAGGATACTCTCTTTTATTATGTTCCCTAATTTGGGGGTGTTCTCAGTGTACCTATCCCACGAAATCTTTAAAAGAGATCCTCCCTATATTTCTTCTACTCGCCTATAAATTCCGCCATATTTCTCTAAAAAAATTGGATTTCAAGCAGTGAAAAAAACAGATTGTTTATTAATTACTCAAGCTGGATCACTTTTTGACCATTATTATCATTTACTTTTTATTAACATTAGCACTACACTTACCTTAACTGGTTAGACCTCTTATCAGATATTATTCCAACAATAACATTACGACCGAGTATCGTAACCACCTCTGTTCCTACAAACAGAGCAGCGCCGGAAAAGGAGAATCACATGGCCCTGACACTATTAGCAACTGTAATTGTACTTGCTGCATTAAGTTACCATCGACAATCTTTGAGAACTGCAACCTTAGTAACCGCAGGGATCCTTGCCGTCAGTTCTGGGCTAGGTTACGCCGGCCCTATTACATGGGCTGTTTTCTTAGCGATTGCGGTACCATTAAATATTCCTTCAATTAGACAATCTCTTTTCAGTAATAAAGCATTGGCTATGTTTAAAGGCGTGATGCCTGAAATGTCACAAACGGAAAAAGATGCGATTGAAGCGGGAACCGTTTGGTGGGAAGCTGAGCTATTTAAAGGTAATCCTGATTGGAAATTTCTACATAATATTCCCAAAAATACCTTATCAGCTGAAGAGCAAGCTTTTATGGATGGTCCTGTAACTGAAGTGTGCCGCATGGTAAACGACTATGAAGTGACACATGAGCTTGCCGACTTACCTCCTGAAGTTTGGCAGTATTTGAAAGACCATAAGTTCTTCGCCATGATTATTAAGAAAAAATACGGTGGTTTAGAGTTTTCTGCGTATGCACAATCATGCGTATTACAAAAACTGACCAGTGTTTCTGGCGTACTTTCTATTACCGTTGGTGTACCTAACTCATTAGGGCCAGGTGAACTACTGCAACACTATGGTACAGAAGATCAGAAAAACCATTACTTACCTCGCTTAGCTGAAGGTAAAGAGATCCCATGTTTTGCGTTAACAAGTCCTGAGGCAGGCTCTGATGCCGGCTCTATTCCTGATTTTGGCATCGTAACTAAAGGAATGTGGGAAGGCAAAGAAGTTGTCGGTATGCGCATTACTTGGAATAAGCGATACATCACACTTGCCCCTGTAGCTACGGTATTGGGCCTAGCATTTAAGCTTCAAGATCCTGACGGCTTATTAGGGAATAAAAAGAATCTTGGCATTACCTGCGCACTTATCCCTACCAATTTAGAAGGCGTAAAAATTGGTCGTCGTCATTTTCCTATGAATGTGCCATTCCAAAATGGTCCAACCCAAGGTAACGACTTGTTTGTTCCACTGGATTACATTATCGGTGGTGAAAAAATGGCAGGTCACGGTTGGCGTATGCTGGTCGAATGTTTATCTGTTGGCCGTGGTATTACTCTACCATCAAACGCAACAGGTGGTGCAAAGACAGCAGCCCTTGCAACAGGTGCTTATGCACGAATTCGTCGTCAATTCAAACTACCTATTGGTAAAATGGAAGGAATTGAAGAACCATTGGCACGTATGGCGGGTAACGCTTACATGATGGATGCTGCAAGCAGCTTAACTGTGGCTGGTATCGTTCAAGGTGAAAAACCATCGGTTATCTCTGCAATTGTAAAATACCACTGTACTCATCGTGCGCAACGTATTGCCATTGACGGTATGGATATCGCCGGAGGTAAAGGGATCTGTTTAGGTAGTTCAAACTTCTTAGCGCGTGGTTACCAAGGCTCCCCAATTGCAATTACTGTTGAAGGTGCAAATATTCTGACTCGTTCAATGATCATTTATGGTCAAGGCGCGATTCGCTGTCATCCTTACGTACTTGAAGAAATGGATGCGGCTTATTTAGAAGACAAACAAGCCTCTCTTGAAAAGTTCGATGCCGCTGTATTTGGCCATATTGGCTTTGGTATCAGTAACTTTGTTCGTTCACTATGGTTTGGTTTAACTGATGGCCGTGGTTCTAAAGCCCCATTCAGTGATGAAACAAAACGTTATTATCAACAAGTAAACCGCTACAGTACTAACCTTGCTTTACTATCAGACATTTCAATGGCAGTGCTCGGTGGTAGCTTAAAACGTCGTGAGCGTATGTCAGCTCGTCTTGGTGATGTATTGAGTCAACTTTATTTAACTACTTCTACATTAAAACGCTTTGATGATGAAGGGCGTCAAAAAGAAGATTTAGCGTTAGTACATTGGAGTGTTCAAGATTCACTACACCAAGCAGAGCAAGCAATTGATGGGTTGTTGTCTAACTTCCCTAATCGATTTGTTGCAGGTGCAATGCGTTTTATCTTATTACCGACAGGGTTACGTCGTCAGCGTCCAAGTGACAAACTAGACCATAAACTGGCTCGTATTCTTCAAGAACCATCAGGTGTACGTAGCCGAATTGGTCGCGGGTTATTCTTAGAAGCAAGCCGATTTAATCCGGTAGGAAAAATGGAAGAAGCATTAATTGATATCTTAACTGCTGAACCAATTTATGACCGAGTATGTAAGGAATCAAAACAACGCTTACCGTTTATGCAATTAGACCGTGTTGCTAAAGTCGGTTTAGAACTAAATATTATCTCGGATAAAGAGGCGCTTTTACTACGTAAAGCTGAGAAAAGTCGTTTAGCTACAATTAGTGTCGAAGACTTTGATCCAAGCGAGCTTATTGTAAAACCTCAAACTAATAGATTTGAGCACAGTAAGATAGCGTAATAGATTGACCTTAATAGATAGCAAAAGGCCAGAGTCACTACTCTGGCCTTTTTATTTAATTTTAAGCCGTAAGTGAACTATTCAAGTTAACTACCAACTTTAAGTAAATAATCTCTTCATGGATAAATAACCAACGCTGATATTATCAACACCTAGCAGCCCACAACCAATTAAATGACTCAGTGTTACTTTGTTATTTTTTTTTGATTGCTCTTTAAAAGCCGCATTTCTGCGGCCTTATAATGATTTTGCTTATATTTAATACAACGACTTAAACTTTAGGGCGTGGTGGCATCGACAACTTTTCTGACTTAGGTGCTGCCGCTTTTTTCTCTTTAATTGCTTTTATTTTTTTCCAACCAAAAATACCGCCAAAAATAATAACAATGATAAGTAAATTACCAACGCCAATATAAATCCAAAACCACTTACGCGCCTCTGCACGATCTTCTTCTCGTTTTTTCTGTTCTTTAATCTTACGCTGAGCTGCTTCTTCTTTCAGTCTTGCTTCATACACTGCTTTTAAATCAATGGGTTCAGTAACGCCATAGTTGTGTTTACCGAGATAAAACTGAAGCGGACGAGAAGTCGCTAGATCAGTCGCATACACCCACCCTGACCACGTATTTTTCCCCGGAAGATAACTATTAGGTAAATCGAAATACAGTTTACTCCCCTCTTTTTGGGCTTGAGATTGAGTAATCGCCACCACTTCATTTGGGTCAACTTGCTCAATATGAGCCGCAAGTGAACCGCTCTTAATGACGCCACCTTCGGTATCAACACTCATAGAGTGAGAAAGGCTTTCGCTACGTGCTTGAGTAAAACTCGCTCGAATCGGCGTAGGATAAACTAAGACGCTTTGCTCTACTGTACGTAAAAACACACCATTGCGAGATTGAATTCGAACCCAGTATTTTCCAGGTTTAACATTAATAGGCAGATTTACCGTAAATACGCCATCTGCTGCGACTTCATCAAGATCTTGTCCATCATCTTCAAAAGTCCCTAGAACTTCAGCTAATGGACGTGCTTCTTTCACCAATTCTTTTTCATTGGCAAGATAAGGAGTAAACGTCACATTGAGTTTGATACGATTTAAAAAATCTCGTAACACTAATGGCTTGCCATCTTGTAATAATCTGGCTGTAAACTTCAAACTTTCTGATTGATATAGCTTTTTAGGTAACGTATCTACATTCAAAGTAAGGTTAGATAATATCTTAACTTTATTTTTAGGGGTGATCTTACCTATCGCCTGCCAAGGCCCCGGCATTGGATTTTCGATAGAGATTATATCCATGCCATTTTCTTCATACCAAGCTACATGCTCTGGGTGTTCCCATGCGTAGTATTTAGTGCCATCAGGACGAACGAGCGTTACGGCTTGTGATGCTTTTTCTCTATAAACTAAAAAAGAGACTTGCTTTATGGTTGGATCAACACGAAAACGGTTATCCAGCCACGACATTTCAGTACTCTTTGCCCAAGAAAGCATTGGGAAAAACAGTACAATGATCAATAACCGCCACATATTACACTCCTAACTACGCCACAAACAGGCATCACCAACGATATCCAAGCGCTTTTCATGCGCTTCTATTTCATCGGCCGTAGCACGCAAAACCTTTAATCCTTTTCTTCCTGAATTCAATCTTTTAATGCTTTCTTCAGAGGAATCGGATTGATTACCAGCATTAAAACTCAAGCTGGTTTGTCCACCCGTCATTAATAAGTAAACGTCGGCTAGAATTTCGGCATCGAGTAAAGCGCCGTGAAGCGTACGATGTGAGTTATCAATACCATAGCGTTCACAAAGAATATCGAGGTTATTACGCTTACCTGGGAAGATTTTCTTCGCCATGGCCAAGGTATCGGTAATCTTACAATACTGATCAGTAGTACCGATAAGCTTGTTTAATTTACTGAACTCATAATCCATGAAGCCAACATCAAAGGGGGCGTTATGAGCAACCAGCTCCGCACCTTTTATGAAGGCTAAAAATTCATCATGAATGTCTTTATATTCTGGTTTGTCATACAAAAACTCATCAGTAATACCATGTACATCAATCGCCTCAAGATCAATTAATCGATCAGGCTTAATATATACATGAAAATGATTACCGGTTAATTTTCGGTTGATGATCTCAACCGCACCAATCTCAACAATACGGTGACCTTCATAAACTGGCCCACCAGAAAAGTTCATACCTGTAGTTTCTGTATCGAGTACAATAATTCGATTCGGGGAATTGTCGCTAGTATTCATAGGCTCATTTGTGTCAGACTATTTCTAAATTCTTCTAATGATAACAGAGATAATGAAGCAGGTTGAAATTTTCACAGATGGTTCTTGTTTAGGTAACCCAGGTCCAGGCGGATACGGTATTGTAATGCGCTATAAAGGGACCGAAAAAACCTTTTCTGAAGGGTTTAATCAAACTACAAATAACCGTATGGAAATGTTAGCAGCGGTTGTAGCTTTACGTACCCTTAAAGAGCCTTGTTCTGTGGTATTAACAACCGATAGCCAATATGTGCGCCAAGGGATCACACAATGGATTCACGGTTGGAAAAAACGTGGATGGAAAAAAGCGGATAAGAAACCTGTTGTGAATGCAGACCTTTGGAAGCAATTAGATGCAGAAGCAGAACGTCACACTATAGATTGGCGCTGGGTTAAGGGGCACGCAGGTCATCGTGAAAATGAAATGTGTGATGAACTTGCGAGAACAGCAGCAGAAAACCCGACTAAAGATGATGCGGGTTATCCTGGCTAATCTGACTTAACTTTGCTCTGATGTGTTTGAGCGACTGAAATAGGAGCCAATTTCGGCTTCTTTTTCCAAGCAGATTTAATCGGTCGCAATGGATAGGTACGTTTTCTTGCTACGATAAAATAAATACCGCTGATTGGTTTAACAGAATCTCCACCTAAATTTTCAAACCAAGTCCATATTGTGCGATAGCGAGTTAAAGGTGCTAATGCAAAACAGTCACTGTAGACCACTTCAAAATTTAACACACTAAGCCAATCTTTGATTCGATGCGGTGTAAACATTCGCCCACTCCACGGTAAGTTATTTTTCCGCCACGGAAATAAGCTAGCTAGCCCTATTGCACTCATTGGGTTAAACCCGCTTAAAATAACATAGCCATCATTAATTAATATCCGGTCAACCTCTCTCAATAATTGATGAGGATCTGATGAATAATCAAGCTGATGAGCAAGCACGCAAGCATCAATGCTTTTTTCTAAAAAAGGAAGTTGAGGTAAATCAGAAGTAATATTTCGTAATGAATTTTTGTTATCTAGGTTTACTTGGTGTTTAATATTACAAAAGCGACTATCAAGCTCAGCACTCAATCCACCAATTTTAAGCATATGATAGCCAAACAGTCTCGGACACCATTCATCTAGCCGAGACTGAATCAACTCACTTATCCATGTGCCGTAAGGGATATCTGACCATGAATGCGGTTTCTCAATTTTTTTATCAAGCAGTGCTGGCTTAATCAATATCGTTACCTATAACTATTTTATGACATCGAATTTGGAGAAAGGTTAATGCTAACTATCAAAAGCATACCTGCATTTAATGATAATTACATTTGGTTAATTCACAACAATGATAACCACTGCGTTGTCGTTGATCCAGGTGATGCATACCCTGTTTTAGAAGTAATCAAAGCTGATGGCTTTATTTTAGATGCAATTTTAATTACTCACCACCATCATGACCATATTGGGGGGGTATCGGAACTTGTTCGACAGTTTCCAAGCGTTAATGTTGTTGGCCCTGAAAATGAACCTATCCCAACATTAACACACCCAGTTAGCGACGGTGACTTTGTTGAGATATTTGATGAAAAGTTCATGGTGCTTGGCGTTGAAGGCCATACCAAAGGGCATATTGCTTATATCGGTGATGAAAAACTATTTTGTGGTGATACCCTATTTTCTGCTGGCTGCGGACGATTATTTGAAGGAACCGCAGAGCAAATGTTTAATTCACTACAAAAATTAGCCGCTCTACCCGATGAAACTGAAGTGTATTGTGCTCATGAGTACACCGCATCAAACTTAGCTTTTGCCCTTGCTGTTGAGCCAGATAATGATTATCTACAGCAATACAGAGAAAAAGTATTGCGTCTTAGAGCTCATGGTAAATCGACACTGCCATCAACACTTCAACGTGAGAAGCTGATCAATCCCTTTTTAAGAACCAATGAGCCTGCGGTTAAACACGCCGTAGCAAACAAGGTTAACGACAATACAGAAGTTGAGATCTTTGCCGCATTAAGAAGATGGAAGGATGAGTTTTAAATAGGAAACTTGTTTGAAGTGTGGTTGCAACGTATTATCCGTCTCCAAATAAAAAACATGAATGCCAATCTCATCAAAGAGGTTGGCGCAACACACTGAAGGCACTACACAATGAAATTGAAACTCCACTGGATTGGATTGGCATTACTTGCAGGCTGCCAAACAGTACCTCTACCTGAAGAAAATCAAACGACCAACACCTCAGGAACGTCACCATCGATAGTTGCTCCTTCAAAGCCAGATACTACACCAGTAAAAACAACACCAGTAGAGAAGCCAGCACCAACACCGCAAGAACAAGAAGATGTTTGGCAACGCATTGCTATGCAATTAGACATGCCTATTCCAAAGCATGAATCGATTGATTATTACCGTAATTGGTACATCAAGCACCCAAGTCATTTGCGTACCGTTGCAAAGCGTGCGAAGCCCTTCTTGTATATGATCACCGTTGAAATTGAAAAACGTGACTTACCTATGGAGCTTGTTTTGCTTCCTGTCGTTGAAAGTTCGTTTGACCCATTTGCCTATTCTCACGGCAGTGCTGCCGGCTTATGGCAATTTGTACCCGGAACCGCCGATCGCTTTAAGCTAGAGCGTAATTGGTGGTATGACGGTCGTCGTGATGTACCAGCAGCCACAAACGCAGCTTTAGACTATATGGAATATTTTGACAGTCGCTTTGATGGCAACTGGCAGCAATCTATCGCGTCATACAATAGTGGTGCCGGTCGCGTATCAAGAGCCATTAAGAAAAATAAAAGATTAGGAAAACCAACCGATTTCTTCTCATTAGATTTACCAAAAGAGACCAGTGGCTATGTACCAAAACTACTAGCATTAGCAGATATCATTAAAAACCATGAGAAATACGGCGTAGAGCTACCACCTATCCCAAACAAGCCTGTTTTAGAAATGGTTGATCCTAAACAACAGTTAGATCTTGCTATTGCAGCAGAATTTGCCGGTATTTCAATTACTGAACTGCAAGGTTATAACCCAGCTTATAACCAATGGGCAACCTCTCCAGATGGCCCATACCACCTATTGCTACCTATTGAAAATGTAGCGCAATTTAATGCGAACCTAAAGAAGAATGGTGATAAAACCATGAAAGTTGTACGCTATAAAGTACAACCTGGTGATACCATTAGTCAGCTTGCAGTAAAACACAACACAACAACAAAAATCATAGAGCAAACCAATGATTTAAATGGTTCTAGCATTCGTGTTGGGCAACACTTACTTATTCCAACCGCTTCTCAAGGCAATAAAACTTATGCATTAAGTGCACCTCAGCGCTTAAAGAAAACACAAGCAAAAGCCAAAGGTAAGTATAAACTAAGCCATAAAGTAAAAGACGGTGAAAGTTTATGGAGCATTGCGCGCGATAACTCAATTTCATACCGTGATTTGGCTAAATGGAATGGCATTGCACCAAAAGATTCATTACGTGTAGGCCAGAACTTAGTGATTTGGAAAAACAGCTCTGATGGCGCAATCATCCGAACTGTACATTATCAAATCAGACAAGGGGATAACCTAAGCTCTATCGCACAGAAATTCAGTGTCTCTGTGACTGATATTATGAAATGGAATAACATCGAACGTGGCTCTTACATTAAGCCAGGTCAAAAATTAAAACTTTACGTTGATGTTACTAAGGTAAACGTATGACACCATCTTCAAATCCATTGATCTTATTGGTCGATATATTCCGCTCACCTGCTGACTGTTTTGCCGCGCTATACGAGCGTGGAAAATGGGCATGGCTGCCTTACATTCTATTAATCTTTGCTCCATTCATGTTTTGGGGAACCTATTTCGATTTAGTGAATTTTGAATGGGTAACCACTAACTTAACCGCCCAAATAGAAAGTATTGGTGGGCAAGTACAATCTGAATGGTTAACTAAAGAGATATTACTGGCCGGCGAAGTGATTAACGATGTTATGGGCCGAACTGCGACTATTCTGCTATTAGCATTATGGTTCAAACTGGCAACAAAACAGAGCCAATATCAGCACGGTTACTTCAAATGGGTAGCAGGCAGCACCATTGTGATGTTCCCTGCGTTAATTGGTGATATCGCAAGTTACGCTAGCCTATTGCTTAATCACGCGAATATTATGCCTTACGCTGCCGATTTAAACAGCTTAAATGGCTTAATGAAGTTACCTATGACCGATCACTGGTCTGCTTATACGAGCTCTTTCCCACTACTAATGCCTTGGTATATTGCACTCAGCTATGCCGCTTTAGGCGCATGGACAGACTTAGAGCGTTCAAAGGCACTTATCATTGCCATTCTACCTTGGGTTAGCTGCTTTACGTTGTGGGGCTTTGTTACGGCGTTTTCAGGCTAAAACTTACCTGTAAGGGATTATGGTCAGAAGCGTTACTCTTTATTGAGTGCGCTTCTTTTACTTTTAGTCCACGATAAAATATATGGTCTAATGGTAAACCCGTAATAAAACGCATTCTTTCATCTGGTGTAAATAACACCTCTTTTAAACCCAGCAATTGCACTTGCGTCATTAATTCAGTTAGACGAGCACCACTCCAAGAATTAAAGTCTCCAGCGACAATCAAAGGACCTTTATGTCCTTCAACTTCTTTAGAAAGTTCTTTAATTTGATTTTTATAATCTTCTGTTCCTAACGTAAAGTTAATAGCGTGAATATTTATTACCATCAATGCTTCGCCATTTGATAATTGATACTCTGAAAGAAGTGCAGATTTTGG
Source organism: Aliivibrio sp. (assembly GCA_024206155.1). Lineage (GTDB taxonomy): Bacteria > Pseudomonadota > Gammaproteobacteria > Enterobacterales > Vibrionaceae > Aliivibrio. The sequence goes on along the minus strand of JAAGZR010000260.1, from coordinate 2,259 downwards.
TAAACGTAACCATGGCTCAATAGCAGTATGCGCGCACACTTTGGTTGCCGGCGATTTTGCTAACGTTAATACACCTGCGCTAGTATCAAACACATCAAAGGCACGCACTAATTCTGCTGAGTACGATCTATTAATCACAAATTGCTTAAGTTCGGGAGTTAGACTGGCTTCTTGCAACAGCACTAAATCTGATGGTTCAGACAATGCCTTCAATTCATTTTCCCAATCCACTTTCTGTTGTTTATAAATATTCCACACCAATACATTCAATTGGCCATTACGGTCAATCGGTGCAGAAACATCAAACTGAGCACAACCGGATTTATATTGAGGAGCAACTTGCTCTGCTGTTGAGGTGATCTCAATAAATTCAGGCACTGCGGGTACAGTAAAAATAAGTGTTTTTGCCGTCAATGTTAAACCAACAGCAATCGCAGCACATGATAATAAGCGAGTTTTCATTTTCATAAACAAAAAAAGGAGTGAATCATCACTCCTTCCTTATATAGTAATATATGCTAACTAGATTAGCAGATACTCATGTTTATGTGAGTATTAAATTGCTTCTTCGTCTTCTTCACCCGTACGGATACGAATAACTCGGCTCACATCTGTGATAAAGATTTTACCATCGCCAATCTTACCCGTTTGCGCTGTTTCAATAATCGCATCAACACACTGATCAACCATATCATCAATAACTACGATTTCTAATTTTACTTTAGGTAAAAAATCAACCATATACTCAGCGCCACGGTACAACTCTGTATGACCTTTTTGACGACCAAAACCTTTGACTTCAGAGACAGTCATACCTGTAATTCCGACATCAGCAAGGCTTTCACGCACATCATCAAGTTTAAATGGCTTAATAATGGCTTCGATCTTTTTCATATTAGTCCCTTAACATTCATAAATAATATCCGCTCATTATCGTTGAGCCAAAGCGAACATACAACCTAGGAATTACATTACTTCATTGTCGAGTAATACGCCGCTAAATTCGCCATATCTGCATCATTTAGCATTGCTGCCATTGGTTGCATTACTGCTGAATTACCACCACTGCGTTGCTTATTCTTATACGCTTTTAATGAAGATTCAATATATTGAGCATTTTGCCCTTTCAGGTTTGGATAACCTGGAATAACCGCAATACCATCAGCTCCATGGCAAGAAGCACATATTGCCGATTTAGCTTTTCCTGCTGCCGCATCTCCTGCCGCTAGTGATGGTACTGATGCAAATAAAGCGACAATTGCCAATCCAATTATTTTTTTCATTCCATTGCTCCTTATTATTTTTGGTTATTTTGCCAAGTTAGTTGTGAATGTCTATTCACTTAAAGGTTTATGCCAGAGTAGCTCACATTCTTTGCCTGAAAATTTTTGACAAACAAATAAGCCAGCAACAGCCGCTAGTTCATGATTATAAAAAACCATCGGCATTCGAGCTCTTTGCCAACTGGGTACTTCATACTCTTGATATAACTTTTTCATTTTTCGACTGTGCTGACGAGTTTCAGGGTGAGGCGTTAAGCCTACCACATTAAAACGCACTTCAACTTTCTCATTTTCTGAAGGTGCTCTTAATAACAAAGCCTCTTGATTTGAAGAGGCAATGGTAGCTGCTTTATTCTCTGCCATTACTGGTAAGAACGTCAGTTTCCCAAGGGCGTCTGGTAATAGCAACTTATCCTTTAGCTCACTCCTCCATTCGGACAGATCTTTATAATGAGGCAAACAATATAAATAACCTTGGGAGCGTCTAAGTTGAACAGAACTAAGCGCTAATGTAGGGTTAGCATCTTCTTTTGCTTGCGCCACTTCATTCCAAAGCACAGCAAGTTGTGCTTGGCTTGGTAAAGGAATATCAAACTGCCTTAACCACAATCTTAATAACATATTACGAGCTAATGGCGATTCATGGATCATTCGTAAAATAGAAATTCCTTGATACGCATTTTGAAACTCTGCCAGCTTTGGGGAAAGTAATTCATTTAGCAGGCTTTCTTGCTCTGCACACAACTGAGCACTACGAGATACCGCTGAAGTAAAGCTTGGCCAACGCTGTACCAAATTAGGCACAACATCATGGCGTAAAAAATTACGGTCAAATCGCGTATCGTTATTACTTTCATCTTCAACCCAGTCAAGTTGGTTTTCTTGTGCGTACTGCTCAATCTCAGTTCGAGAAACAGAAAGTAATGGCCGACACTTATAACCTTGAGATAAAGGCATAATTGATGGCATAGAGGAT
>JAAGZR010000259.1 GCA_024206155.1 Aliivibrio sp. | reverse complement strand
CAACAAATTCAGCGATTAAAAGATCACCCCTCTATTGTTCTTTGGTGTGGCGATAACGAAGTGATTGGGGCTATTGGTTGGTACGACGAATCCAAAAATAACAAAACCACCTATACGGTTAATTATGACCGTTTAAACCGCAATATTGCTCGATGGATTGCAGAAGAAGATCCTAGCCGTCGCTTCTGGAGCAGCTCACCGTGCAATGGCGATATGGATTTTGGTGATGCATGGCATAATGATAACCGAGGCGATATGCACTTTTGGGATGTTTGGCACTCTGGTAAATCATTTAATGCGTATTTAGATATCAAGCCTCGTTTTTGCTCTGAGTTTGGTTTTCAGTCATGGCCTTCTTTTGCGGAAGTAAAACGTTTTGTTCCAGAGCAAGATTGGAATGTCACCTCTCCAACCTTTGAGAGCCATCAAAAGAACGGACGTGGCAACAGCATTATCACCGAAATGTTTACTCGCTATTTTCGCTTCCCATCTAGCTTTGAGAATATGCTGTATTTGAGCCAAGTTCAGCAATCTATTGCGATAAAAACAGGGTGCGAATATTGGCGAGCTATCAGCCCTGTATGTCGTGGAATGCTGTATTGGCAACTTAACGACAACTGGCCTGTCAGTTCATGGTCTAGTATTGAATACAGCGGTCGATGGAAGCAACTTCATTACCACGCGAAACGATTTTTCGCTCCGACCTATGCGCCTTTTGAAGAAACAGAAACCGAGTTACGTATTCGCGCTGTTAATGATAGCCGTGATGAAAACCATCTTGATGGCACCGTTTATTGGATGGATTTTGATGGTGAGATATTAGGCCAATGGTCTATGAATTATACTATTGAAGCAGATGGTAATGATGTTATTTGGTCGTTATGCAAAGAAAAATTCCAACTAAATACCAACAATAGTTTCTTTTTCGTAGAGACGAGAGTGAACGGTATTCAAAATGAAAACACCTGGTTTGCAGCCCCTACTTTCAAACAACTTACAATTCAAAAAGCGAAGATTGAGGTGACACTTAACGGCTCTGAAATTACGTTATGCTCCAATAAGCCAGCATTCTTTACCCATTTGGAACATGATGGTAATGGTCGTTTCACTGATTCAAGCTTTACATTATTACCAAACACACCACGAATTATTCACTATATTGGCGACGATATTGAAACACTTAAGCAAACTCTGCGAGTGTATGATTTATCTAATAGCTATTAACCGCTTCAGTATTTTGCATTACCGATAATCAAAAGCCAATGGAATATACCATTGGCTTTTTAATACTAATTACTTTTGTAATCCAAACATCGCTTTTGATGTATACCGGTGTATGCCTCTCTGCCTATTATTTTCTAAGGCCAAACCGAGCATGCATTGAGCCACTTTTTCCCCTTCAATTGGCTTAT
>JAAGZR010000258.1 GCA_024206155.1 Aliivibrio sp. | reverse complement strand
GCTAATTTTACCACTTTTAAAGTCTTTTAGTAGCTTTGTTTTAGCTTCTGATATATCGGATACAGTTAAATCTATTCTTGTTTTTTTAATTCCATAAGGTAGTTTGCCAGATAAAACGACAGGACTCTCTGTTATCTGGTACTGCGACCATATTTCTTCTACTTTTTTAATAGCATCAACTGGGTCAACGCCTTGGTTGTTGGCAAACCATTGATTAAAGTCAACAGTAGATTTCGCGTACCTTTCCCCAGCGCCTTCTGGCGGGTTAAGCTCGTTGGTTCTTGATACATTCCTCAAATAGTTGGTTGCTTGTTTGTATGGAGTCGGCAACTCTCCCTTCTCCTCTGACTGTGCAAGACCAACTATTTTATTAAAATCACTTATAGTCAAATCTCTTTTTAATAAAGCGTTTTTTGCATCTGCTATCGCTTCTTGCGGACTTGTTTCAGCCAAACTGTAAAGTCTGCCGTACTCATTAATATTTGTTGTTGGCTTTGATACTGTGCCGCTTGCTTCACCTAAAAAGTATTTATAATCAGCTTGAGATAAATTATCTCTATTACTTTGAACTTCATTCAAGGTAAGTTCATTTAACGCTTGTTTTTCGAATAAGTCTTTTGCTGTTGATTCTTCGATAGCCTTTTCTCTTTCGTCAGCTAATTTATCGAACTTTCTTTGCTGCGCTATGTATGCCGCATCCTGCTCCGATGATTTTCTTGAGGCGTACTGAGTTAACTGTAAAAGCTTTTGTACAGGCATATTTTTAGTATTGCTTGGCTCTTGCAGCATCTTTAATGCTTTCTCTGGGTCTGCGTCAGCAAT
>JAAGZR010000257.1 GCA_024206155.1 Aliivibrio sp. | reverse complement strand
GACTTAAAACTTCATGCCCTATCACTGATCTCAACGCACTATTCGGATTTCTCACCCACATTTGCCCATGAAAAATTAGTTGAGCTGCATGGTATTCATTTATCCGTTGAAACTTTGCGGCAATGGATGATCATTGAAGGAGTTTGGATACCAAAAATTCAAAGAAAACCGAGAGTTTATCAACCCCGTTATCGTCGGGAGTGTTTAGGTGAATTAGTCCAAATTGACGGCTCTCATCATGATTGGTTCGAAGGTAGAAGCCCTAAATGTTGCTTATTGGTGTTTATCGACGATGCGACTGGGAAATTAATGACCCTTCGCTTTAGTGAGACAGAAAGTAGTTTTGATTACATGGTAGCGACACGACAATATATTGAAAGTCATGGAAAACCTCTCGCTTTTTACAGTGATCAGCATGCTATCTTTCGGGTAAGTAGCAGTAAAGAAAATAACCTTACCCAATATGGACGCGCCTTACATAGTCTGAATATCGATTTGATCTGCGCTAACAGCCCACAAGCCAAAGGGCGAGTTGAGCGTGCGAATCAAACATTACAGAATCGCTTAGTCAAAGAAATGCGACTTCAAAGTATTAATACGATTGAAGAAGCTAACGATTGGGTGCCGCATTTCATCGATGATTTTAATCGCCGTTTTGCCAAAGCCCCGATGAATCCCAAAAACATGCATCGATCTCTTCAAGAAACAGAGAATGAGCTAGATGAAACATTGGCATGGCATGACACACGACGAGTTTCTAAGTCACTGACATTTCAATATGACAAGGTTATTTACCTCATTGAGGACACAGAAGAAAATGCGATATTAGCTAATAAAAATGTACTCATAGTGGAGCAGCCTAACGGAATACTTACGGTAAAATATGGTCATCGGGAACTCAAATGCAGAATATTTGATAAATTAGCGAAAGTTGATCAAGGGCAGATTGTTGATAACAAAAGACTGGGTGCTGTTTTACGTTTAGCTCAAGAGCATCAAGAAATATTAGAACAAGAAGGAAAAAGAACACGCAGTAAAAAAATGCCGAGTAGAAAAGCTCAGGAACGAGCGATAGCACAATTAAAAACCATCAATCCCGTATTGCTGGATCCATCTTTGTTTGAATCTGACCTTGTTTAAGGATGAAGAGAAAACCCAAAGATTTGCGTTGGGCTTTCTCAAAGAGGACATTTCTATTTTGGTTCAGAGGGGACATTTTTATGTTG
>JAAGZR010000256.1 GCA_024206155.1 Aliivibrio sp. | reverse complement strand
TGTGAGTTGTCAACTAATAAGTTTCCACTAATTGTAATCGAAGATGTTCCACTTTGTGTTATGATACTGTTACTAAGAACTTGGGTATTTGTCCAAATAGGTATAGTATTTATAGTACCAGAACCTTCTATGTTGTCGCTTTCTACAATGCCCCAATCGTTTATTGTTGAAGAATCAGTGGCCGCATCTGCAACCGCAAATATAGAATCACCGACGTTTAGTAAATCGCCTGAGCAATAAAAATTTCCACTAGCGTTTGCTACTATATAGTAATCTCCAGTTAATACAGACACTCTAGATCCAGCGCCACCTGGGCAGTTATATAAGTAAGATCCAGCGTTAACACCTGAAAGTATTTCACCTGTGTCAGCTCTAAACGTACCTTTAAAATCTAGTAAACCAGTTACAGCTGTATCAACATAACCTTTAGAAGCAGCATCTGTGTCTGCTATAGGTTGTAGCGGTATTGTTACTTGCCCAGTAAAATTACCTGTACCTCCAACAATTAAATTGTTTGTTATAGTTACATTATCCGGTAATCCTATCTGTAAAGTTTGAGCGTTAGCAGTTGTTTCTATTTCGTTTGAAGTACCAATAATATTAAAAACTTCTTGTGGGGAAAAATCTACAGCGCCAGTTCCAACATCACCAGCAAAGTCTAACTCAAGAAGAGTTAATATATAGCTAGATATATCTTGAAGATCTACGCTAAAATTAGATATTTCATCAGGATCTTGTGGTGTTCTTGATATTATAAATAAATCAGTAGTTTCTAAATTCGCTATTTTTGGATAGCTATATATTATTGGCATTT
>JAAGZR010000255.1 GCA_024206155.1 Aliivibrio sp. | reverse complement strand
TGAAGGGACCGTTCAATCACTCATTGACGCTACTGGTGGTTCTATCATTGAACATACGGTTACAGCACCTCTTGGTGAGAAAGTAACAGGGTTCTACGGATTACTTGGCGATGGCCAAACCGCAATTATAGAAATGGCTGCTGCATCTGGCTTACACCTTGTTGAGCCAAGTTTACGTAACCCTTTACACACCACAACCTATGGTACTGGCGAGTTAATTAAAGCGGCTCTCGATAAAGGCGTAAAACACATTATTGTCGGAATTGGTGGCAGTGCGACTAATGATGGCGGCATTGGCATGGCTCAAGCACTTGGGATCAAACTTCTGGATAAAGACGGTAATGATCTTGCTTTTGGTGGCGGTTCATTAGCACACCTTGCAACGATCGATACTTCAAATAAAGATCCTCGTCTTGATGATATTACGCTTGAAGTTGCGTGCGATGTCGATAACCCATTATGTGGCCCTAAAGGTGCATCTTTCGTGTTTGGCCCACAAAAAGGGGCGACATCAGAAATGGTCAAAACATTAGATTCAAACCTAAATCATTATGCTGATGTAATGAAATCACAATTGAATAAAGACGTAAAAGATACTGAAGGTGCAGGTGCTGCAGGTGGCCTTGGTGCTGCGTTACTTGGTTTATTTGATGCTACGCTTCGACCTGGTATAGAAATCGTTATGGATGCCGTAAACCTATCAAATGTTGTATCAAGCGCAGACCTTGTCATCACAGGGGAAGGTCGAATCGACAGCCAAACCATTCACGGAAAAACACCAATTGGTGTAGCAAGAACAGCGAAAAAATTTGATTTACCAGTTATTGGTATTGCTGGTTGCTTATCTGATGATTACGCGGTTGTTCATGATTACGGTATTGATGCAGTATTTAGTGTTATTCCTCGCTCTGTATCTTTAGAAACGGCATTAAAAGAAGCCGCTATTAATGTTGAAAATACAGCAAGAAATGTCGCTGCAATTTATTCAATAAATATTAAAAAATAAATGTGAATCAGATTTAATGCAATAAAAAAGCAGCCTATTTGGCTGCTTTTTTCATTTATAAACAAAGATTAAGCGGGTTCTTGGAAGATAACCGTATCTGCTTTTTCTGTATACTGACCCATTTTATGGAAGTTCAGATAACGGTATGTATCGGCAGCCGTTGCATTGATCTTCTCAGCGTACTCTAAGTACTCTTCTTTTGTTGGAATACGACCTAGAATCGCACCAACAGCAGAAAGCTCAGCAGAAGCCAGATAAACATTCGCACCAGTACCTAAACGGTTCGGGAAGTTACGAGTAGACGTAGACATTACCGTCGACTTGTCAGCAACACGAGCTTGGTTACCCATACATAAAGAACAACCCGGAGTTTCGATACGTACCCCAGCGCGACCGAAGATACCGTAGTAGCCTTCTTCTGTCAGTTGGTCTTTATCCATTTTAGTTGGCGGAGCAACCCATAGGCGAGTATTTAGTGAGCCGTTAAACTCTTCAAGCATCTTACCTGCTGCACGGAAATGACCGATGTTGGTCATACAAGAACCGATGAACACCTCTTGAATCTCCGTACCTTGCACGTCAGAAAGAAGACGAGCATCATCTGGATCATTTGGTGCACATAGTATTGGTTGATCGATGTCAGCAAGATCAATTTCGATAACGTGCGCGTATTCCGCATCTGAATCAGCAGACAGCAATTCAGGGTTCGCTAGCCACTCTTCCATTGCAGTGATACGACGCTCAATCGTACGAACATCACCATAGCCTTCAGCAATCATCCATTTAAGCATAACGATGTTTGAGTTCAAGTACTCAGAAATCGACTCTTCAGAAAGCTTAACGGTACAACCTGCAGCAGAACGCTCAGCAGATGCATCAGAAAGCTCAAACGCTTGCTCAACAGATAGGTGTTCAACGCCTTCAATTTCAAGAACTCGACCTGAGAATTCGTTGATCTTACCGGCTTTCTCTACGGTTAGTAGACCTTGTTTGATGCCGTATAACGGAATCGCATGTACTAGATCACGTAGTGTGATACCCGGTTGCATTTCGCCTTTAAAGCGAACCAAAATAGATTCAGGCATATCAAGAGGCATTACACCCGTTGCCGCAGCAAATGCGACCAAACCAGAACCCGCAGGGAATGAAATACCTAGAGGGAAACGAGTATGCGAGTCACCACCTGTACCTACCGTATCAGGAAGAAGCATACGGTTTAACCATGAGTGGATAACACCATCACCCGGACGCAGTGAAACACCCGCACGGTTCATGATGAAATCAGGCAGTGTATGGTGAGTGTTTACATCAACAGGTTTAGGGTATGCCGATGTGTGACAGAAAGACTGCATGACTAGATCAGCTGAGAAACCAAGACACGCCAGATCTTTAAGCTCATCACGAGTCATAGGACCGGTCGTATCTTGAGAACCCACTGTCGTCATTTTAGGTTCACAGTACTGACCCGCACGCACACCTTCAACGCCACATGCTTTACCAACCATCTTCTGAGCTAGCGTGTAGCCTTTATCTGATTCTGATGGGTCAATTGGTTTAGCAAACAGATCCGTTTCAGCTAGGCCTAGAGCATCACGAGCGCGACTTGTTAAGCCACGACCGATGATCAATGGAATACGGCCACCAGCACGAACTTCATCGAGAAGTACTTTACTTAGTTCAAAGTTTGAAATCACAGAACCGTTTTTATGGACAACACCTTCGTACGGGTAAATATCAATGATATCGCCCATGTTCATGTCTTGTACGTTCAGCTCAATTGGTAGCGCGCCTGAGTCTTCCATTGTGTTGTAAAAGATTGGGGCAATTTTACCACCAAGACAAACACCGCCAGTACGCTTGTTTGGTACGAATGGGATATCCTCGCCCATAAACCAAAGTACTGAGTTTGTTGCCGATTTACGTGAAGAACCCGTACCAACAACATCACCAACGTAAGCTAATGGAATGCCATCTTTCTGCATTTCTTCAATTTGAGTAATAGGACCAACGTTTCCTTGCTCATCAGGAGTGATACCATCACGCTCCATCTTCAGCATCGCTTTTGCGTGTACTGGAATATCAGGACGTGACCACGCATCAGGTGCTGGAGATAAATCATCGGTGTTCGTTTCACCAGTGACTTTAAATACTTTAACAGTAATTTTTTCTGCTACTTTATTTTTAGCAGTAAACCATTCAGCATCAGCCCAAGATTGAAGTACTTGTTGTGCTGAAGCATTACCTGCTTTCGCTTTCTCTTCTACATCATAGAACGCGTCGAACATCAGTAGAGTATGAGACAATGCTTTTACTGCGATAGGAGCAAGCTCAGCATCGTCTAGTAGAGATACTAGAGATTCGATGTTGTAACCACCTTGCATAGTACCAAGCAGTTCAGTCGCTTTTACTTTGCTAACTAATGGAGACGCCACTTCACCTTTTGTGATTGCAGTTAAGAAGCCCGCTTTTACATAAGCTGCTTCATCAACACCCGGTAGAATGCGATTTTCTAGCAAATCAAGAATAAATTCTTCTTCACCTTGCGGCGGATTTTTTACTAATTCAACTAATGCTGCTACTTGCTCAGCATCTAATGGTCTTGGGACCACACCTTCTGAAGCACGCTCTTCGACGTGTTTACGATAAGCTTCAAGCACGACTTAATTCCTCACTTTCTGGTCTACTCTTAATGAGTAAACATCCTTGGAAACAATTCAGTTTATATCCATTAACTTTTTAATTCTGTTATAAATCTCAATAAAACAAGAGAATATGTATCGGTATAGACTAAAAATATGGTCAGATGATATCAAACTTAACTTAAAATTAAAATCTAGCTACATCAAGCAACATACGACTTATAGCGCACTTTTAGACATTATAAAGTTGCACCAATACTTAAATATACTGATTCATGATTTTGTTCTGTGCGACCATAAGCGAAAATAATAGGGCCTATTGGTGAGTCTATTCCTGCAAAAATAGAGCCTGCAGTATAAATTGGGGCATCACTAAAGTGCTCCTCATTCCATAACCCTCCATTTTCGACTGAGGCACCTAAATATATAGGTGATTGAAATAATCCAAAATCGTTATCCATTAAGCGATATCGATATACAAGACTAGTAAATACTAAATTTTGTCCTGTTAAGCTATCTTTTGGTGTACCTGATAAACGCAAAAAACCACCGAGAGATTTGGGCTCTAACTGTAAATCTCCCTTTTTATTTTCAACAACGCCATACTCAAAATTACCGACGAAAGTATGACGAGAATAAGTCCAAGCGGCTTTTGTATTTAAAGTTAATTCAACCACCGAATCTTTAGTTCCACCAAAAGAAAAAACATCCTCATTGAGGTAAAGAACACCATCTTCTACGGTATCATTCGAATATAAATATTCCGTATTAATATAAAAACCTTTTGTTGGAAAAGTATAATTATCTAATGTATCAAGACGATATTGAGCAAATACACCTTCTCGCGTGTAGGTTGCCTTTAAATCTGAAAAGCTTGTAAAAGCAACATCACCTTTGGTATACCTTCCACCAATTCGAAAATCACTCCATAAATGTCCTTGAAGGCCAATAGAACCTTCAAATATCAGTTCCGAATATTCCACTGGAAAACCAGTATTGATAGAATCTAATCCACTATCTGAAACTGATAATTTCTTCTGCTCTACACTATAAATAGATTTAAAAGAGGTGAATAGTAGTTGGTTAATTAAAAATGGGGTATATAACTCAGCAGAGATTAACTTATCAGTTCCCAACTCAAAGTTAGCTCTTAATTCAGAACGATTATCCCTTAATCCTGTTAAACTTATATCTGTAAAATTGATAGACATACCTAGTGAATATTTACTCTGATTATCAAAGTCATCTTCAAGAGCAAAGCGAAAATCTAAATAGTTTGGACCCCAACTTTTTTCCTTAACTTCGACAACAAGATCATGAGTTCCTTCTCCTGTTTCTTTATAGTAATAATCAACTCGTTCAAATCTATCAATGACATATAAATCTCTTATATGCGCTTCTAATTCATCAGCGGTATATGTTTGAGCCTCTTCAATATTAAGACGGTCTAGCAACATTTTTTCTGTATATAAACTTTTATTCTCTAATTGCAGATTATTTATTGGTAACGAATTACCACGTATAAGTTGTTCTGTTTTTTTATGTTTATTATCGCTATAAGCTTGGTAAGCCTTCTCTGATATAACTAATTTATCTAATATTTTATGTTTTTCATAAGCAATGTCATAACCCTTATTATAAGCAAAAGGCATTCGATCGAATTCAGCAGTGTCCATTTTCCCTACATGGGGAGAAAGTAATATATCTTTTTCACCTAATAATTTTTCTTGCTGAAGGGTACTATTTTTTACAATATAATTTGTTAATTGTCCCATTACAGATAGATAACTAGAGATATCTTTTGCCTCTAAGTAATCAGAACCTATATCTACAGCAATAATAATATCTGCACCCATTTCCCTTGCTATATCAACAGGCATATTATTGACACTACCGCCGTCAACTAGTAAAAGCCCTTCATATTCAACAGGAGGAAGCGCTCCAGGAACTGACATACTTGCCATCATTGCTTTTGCTAAATTGCCATGATCTAATATCACAGGCTCTAGCTTCTCTATATCAGTAGCAACAGCTCTGAATGGGATAGGAAGATCGTCAAATGACTCTAAATAAGGAACATTTCCAGAAGTTGTTCTCAGGATCTTGGCCATATTTTGGCCCTGAACAAAGCCTTTTGGTGCTTTTAGTTCTGTAAATGAGAAGCCAATATCTGTCCCGATTTGATAGCGGTCTTCATATTCCTTATCTCTAATTTGTCTTTCACTTCGTTCAACTTTATCAACAAATCCGCTATTCCAATCAATAGTATCAATAAAGACTTCGATTTCATCCGCACTTAGCCCTGATGCATATAATCCCCCAATATAAGCCCCCATACTGGTACCAGTAATATAATCAATAGGGATTTTCATTTCTTCTAGTGCTTTAAGTACCCCTATATGTGCAGCACCCTTTGCTCCACCGCCAGCAAGCACCAACCCAATTTTAGGGCGAGTTTCAGCAGCTAATGCCACAGAAGAAGATAGATATAAAAAAATAGAAGAAAACAGGAGAGGCTTGAAGCGCATAAAATCTTCCTTAAATATTGAGATAAAAAGAATACAGGATGAAGAAGGAGATAAAAAGCTTAATCAACTGAACTGCCACTCCGCAGTATCTATTCTGCATCATTCAATTTTATACGGACGTAAAAAAGCCCTAATCTTTCGATTAGGGCTTTTTTGGTGTAGTGGCGGAGTGGACGGGACTCGAACCCGCGACCCCCGGCGTGACAGGCCGGTATTCTAACCAACTGAACTACCACTCCGCAGTGTCTATTCAGCATAATGCT
>JAAGZR010000254.1 GCA_024206155.1 Aliivibrio sp. | reverse complement strand
TTTAATTGCTATTAATAAACCTGCAGGAATGTTAGTACACCGCTCGTGGTTGGATAAACACGAAACGGTATTTGCGATGCAGACATTACGCGATCAGATTGGTCAGCATGTCTTTCCGTTGCATCGTTTAGATAGACCAACCTCGGGCATACTTTTTTTTGCATTATCAAGTGAAATTGCAGCTCAAGTTTCGCCGCTATTTGCGAGTCGAGAAATTAAGAAAACGTACCATGCGATAGTTCGTGGTTGGATAGAAGAAGCAGATACGCTTGATTATCCTCTTAAAAAAGAATTGGATAAAATTGCCGACAAAAAGGCCTCAAAAGAAGTTGAAGCGAAGGAAGCTATAACGGAATACAAGCCATTAGCTAAAGTAGAACTGCCTTATTCAACAGGTAAGTTTCCAACCAGCCGTTATTGTTTAATGGAGCTTAAACCTCATACGGGAAGAAAGCATCAGCTTCGTCGTCATATGGCTCATTTACGTCATCCTATTGTAGGTGACACGAGTCATGGTGATGGCAAGCATAATCGATTGTTTAAAGAAAATTTAGACAGTCATCGTTTGTTATTACATGCATCAGAATTGAATTTTACTCATCCAATTACCGATAAAAATATCGTAATAAAAGCAAACGTAGATGATACGTGGTTAAGATTAATATCAGAGTTTGGTTGGGATATTGAGTTATAGATAATCAGGTTAGAAGATAATAAAAAAGGGAAGTGAGATAAAATCACTTCCCTTTTTTTAATTAAGATTTTTAATTCAAATCTTGATAATCAATTAAGATTATTTAGCCATTGCTTCGCTGCCGTTTTCACGGATTTTCTTAAGCATAGACTTAACAACACGTGGGCTACCAGCAACTAGGCCGCCAGTCTTCATGTATTCAGTGTTGCCAGAGAAGTCAGTACAGATAACGCCAGATTCACGAGCGATTAGATCTGCTGCAGCCATCTCCCAAGGCTTAAGGCCAAGAGCGAAGAAACCATCAATGCGAGCTGCCGCTAGGTAACATAAATCTAGAGAAGGACAGCCAGAGCTACGGATATCAGAACATTCAACAAACATCGCGCCTAGTACTTTTGAGTAGCTTTCAACGTGTTGTTTTTGACGGAAAGGAAGACCCGTTGCAAGAATTGTCTCGTTCATGTCTTTTAATTCTTTAACACGAATACGTTGGTTGTTGCGTTGAGCACCAGCACCACGTTGAGCAGTGAACAATTCATTACGGATTGGATCGTATACACAAGCCACTTCTGTACGGCCTTTAATGCGAACTGCCATAGAGATAGAGAAGTGTGGAATACCTTTTACGAAGTTAGTCGTGCCATCTAATGGGTCAATGATCCATTGAACGTCAGCGTCTTTACCTTCGATTAGGCCAGACTCTTCAGAAATGATGCTGTGATCAGGGTAAGATTTCTTGATCATATCAACAAGCATATATTGAGCATCGTTTTCGATGTTCGTAATAAACTCGTTATTGCCTTTTTTTGTTGTTTCAATTTTGTCAGTTTGCTCAAAAGATTTAGCAACAAAGTCACCGGCTTTACGCGCAGTACGTATAGCAATATTTAGCATTGGATGCATAGTTATATCCCAAAAGATGTTAAAGAACAGAAATCGGCCGCGAGTATACACAAACTAATTATTAAAAGGAAGCGTTTATTTTTTGTTCAGTTGAGGTCTTTATTATAAAAAAAGCGAGTTAAGGTTAAAAATCTCGACCATATAAAGAAGCAAGGTAGATTGCTTTATGGTAGTATCCGGCGGCTCTTTTCATCAGATGGAAAAATAACATGTTAGATAAAATTCGTATTGTCCTTGTTGGCACTAGTCACTCAGGAAACATTGGTTCAGCAGCTCGTGCGATGAAAGTGATGGGCTTAACTAATATGGTATTAGTGGCTCCTGAGTGTGAAGTTGACGGCCAAGCTATTGCATTAGCAGCAGGCGCAAGTGATATTGCGAATAACGCACGCATAGTTAATACATTAGATGAAGCGATTTCTGATTGCGGTTTAGTTATTGGTTCAAGTGCTCGTTCAAGAACGCTTGAGTGGCCAATGCTTGAGCCAAGAGAGGCTGGTGTAAAAGCTATTGAGGAAGCGCCATCGCACCCAATTGCCTTTATTTTTGGCCGAGAAAGAGTAGGACTGACCAACGAAGAACTACAGAAATGTCATTTCCATGTTTGTATTCCAGCGAATCCTGAGTACAGTTCATTAAATTTAGCAATGGCTGTTCAAACTATCAGTTATGAAGCTCGCGTGGCTTGGTTAGATAGCCAGGCTTACAAGGGTGAATCACAAGAATCGGAATACCCTTTAAACTTCGAACTAGAATTATTTTATGAGCACCTTGAAAAAGTGATGACGGATACCGACTTTATTAATAAGGCGCATCCGGGTCAGGTGATGAATAAAATGCGTCGAATGTTTAACCGTTGTCGACCTGAAACGCATGAATTGCGTACCTTACGTGGGATCTTAACCGCGGTAGAAAGAAGCATAAAAGACGAAATATAAGTAAATAATAATACCTGACTAAAATAGTAGGATAAATACTTGACCAAAACAGTCAGGTATGGGAGACTCATTCCATACCAATAGTGTCGATATGAGGTGACGTATGAAATTAACTTCGAAAGGAAGATATGCAGTAACAGCAATGCTAGACGTTGCACTGCATGCGCAAGAAGGGCCTGTGCCACTTGCAGATATCTCGGAGCGACAAGGGATTTCATTATCTTACCTCGAACAGTTATTCTCCCGATTACGTAAAGCCGGTTTAGTTGCCAGTGTAAGAGGCCCAGGCGGTGGCTACCGCTTAGGATTAAAACCTGAAGAAATTGCGGTTGGAATGGTTATTTCAGCAGTTGATGAATCGGTTGATGCAACTAAATGCCATGGTAAAGAAGGCTGCCAAGGTGGGACGCGTTGTTTAACGCACACATTATGGCGTGACTTAAGCTCACGCATCAGTAGCTTTTTAGATGGAATAACACTTGGTGAACTCATGATAGATAATGAAGTTCAACAAGTATCAGATAGACAAAACATCGATGCAGCCTTAAATCATGGGCTAGTAACGAGTTCAAAATTAACAAATTCTGTGGGTGTTAATGTCCGCCTTTGACGGTCAAACGTCTGTATTCTCGGAGATGAAAATGAAACTGCCAATTTACTTTGATTATTCGGCTACGTGTCCTGTTGATGAGCGTGTAGCGAATAAAATGGTTCAACATATGACAATGGATGGATGCTTTGGTAACCCTGCATCGCGTTCACACCGCTACGGCTGGCAGGCTGAAGAAGCGGTAGATACAGCTCGTGATAACATTGCTTCTTTATTGAATGCAGATCCTCGTGAGATCGTATTTACATCAGGCGCTACAGAATCTGATAATCTT
Organism: Aliivibrio sp.; assembly: GCA_024206155.1. Taxonomy (GTDB): domain Bacteria; phylum Pseudomonadota; class Gammaproteobacteria; order Enterobacterales; family Vibrionaceae; genus Aliivibrio. The sequence continues at coordinate 696 of JAAGZR010000254.1, read as the reverse complement.
GCAATCAAAGGCGCTGCGCACTTCTATAACAAGAAAGGCAAACACGTCATTACTTGTAAGACAGAACATAAAGCGGTTCTTGATCCATGCCGTCAGCTTGAGCGTGAAGGTTATGAGGTGACTTACCTTGAGCCAGAATCAAACGGTATTGTTGATTTAGCAAAATTAGAAGCTGCGATGCGTGAAGATACCGTGCTTGTTTCTATCATGCATGTAAACAATGAAATCGGTGTGATTCAAGATATCACTGCGATTGGTGAGCTGTGTCGTTCACGTAAGATTATTTTCCATGTTGATGCGGCGCAATCAGCGGGTAAAATCCCTCTTGATGTGCAAGAAATGAAAGTGGATTTAATCTCACTATCAGCACATAAAGCATACGGTCCTAAAGGTATTGGTGCATTATACGTTCGTCGTAAACCACGCATTCGTTTAGAAGCGCAAATGCATGGCGGTGGTCATGAGCGTGGTTTCCGTTCTGGTACATTAGCAACGCACCAAATTGTGGGTATGGGTGAAGCATTCCGTATCGCAAAAGAAGATATGCAAAAAGATTATGACCATTGTTTGGCGATGCGCGATCGTCTGCTTGATGGCGTTAAAGATATGGAAGCGGTACACATTAATGGTGATTTAGATCAGCGTGTACCACATAACTTAAACATCAGTTTCGAGTTTGTTGAAGGTGAATCACTG